>DATKNJ010000162.1:0-6238 GCA_035541395.1 Anaerolineales bacterium | reverse complement strand
AAAGATTTTCCGCAATCTTCCGCGAAGTGGATTTGACCAAACCTGAAGAGTGGCCGCTGACGAATGGTCGTTGGTCATTGATTACTTGTTTTGCGACTTTACATCACATTCCAAGTGAAGAGCTGCGGATTCATATTTTACGAAAAGTCCGCGAGCTGTTGACAGAAAATGGTCGCTTCATTCTCTCGAATTGGCAATTCCTGAACAGCGAAAAACTCAAGGCGAGAATCCAGCCGTGGTCCGCGGCGGGATTGAGTGAGGCGGACGTTGATGCGGGTGACTATCTGCTCGATTGGCGCAGAGATGGAATGGGCTTGAGATACTTGCACCACTTTTCGGCGGAGGAATTGAGTCAATTGGCCGAGCAAGTTGGGATGCGCGTGCGTGAGTCTTTTTTATCGGATGGAGAAGGAAATCGCTTGGGACTGTATCAAGTGTGGGGAAAATAGTTTTTTTCACCACAAAGAAGCAAAGAACGCGAAGCAGGTTTCATTCGCGGTTTGAATCGAACACAAAATCAAACTAAAACGTTATTTGGATCGCCGATATATTGCCACCAATTATTGTGGACGCTGTTTTTGCGTCCCGCCACTTTCGGCAAATGACTCAGCCACCATTGGTGATGCGCGCGGATCTCGCCGTTGCCCCATTCCGCCGCGTTGACATCGCGAAGATCGCCTTTGAAATTGGGAAAATTGTTCAGCCAGTCATGGCATTCGCTTTTGACCAAAGTTTGGTTATCCCATTCATAGTC
The DNA here is from genome assembly GCA_035541395.1 of Anaerolineales bacterium. GTDB lineage: Bacteria > Chloroflexota > Anaerolineae > Anaerolineales > Villigracilaceae > JACPVF01. Next base: position 5,484 of record DATKNJ010000162.1, on the reverse strand, counting down.
GCGTGTGCTGTTCGGCGCATAATGAATGGTGCCAACCGCGGCTTTGCCGGGAAAAGCTTTGTCATAACGCGTAAAGCGATTCCATAAATTCGCTTCGCCTTGAGTCTTCTCGAACGTTTTGGTCATGATCGACTCGGCGCGGTGGCCGAACGACTCGAGCATCTCGCCGATATAACGCTCGAATGAAAAGCCCATCACGATAAAACGGCGTTGGCTGGCGTCTGTGTTTTTGAGCGGCGGACCGTTACACCAAAATGCGCCCGGCCCGGCCATGATCGATTCGTAAAAGCCCGCGTGAGGAAATGCAAAAATCCAAACTTCATCGATCTCGTTCCGTGCAACGCGTTCCATGATCTTGAAACGAGTCAAAATCGAAATGTAATCAACTTCCTGCGGCATGTGCGGCGGAGTTGTGCCGCGCAGCACATCGAGATAAGTTTGCGGCGTGTAAACGAAGCCATCGGTTTTCGCAGGGAATTCGTCTACGTCAATGCGCTGGGCGATTTGATAACGTAACATGCCACCGCTAGTTTTTAATATATCTGCCATGAAGCCGGATGCGATCTCTTCGACGCGATGCCAGCTCTGTTGTTGAGAGAGTTTCTTTCCCGCGGCATCCATCGGCGGATCGTAGACTAACACGAGCACGCGGTTAACGGTCATCTGCGCGGGTTCGGTATCGCTATCGGATGGAGGAACAGGTTTGGCTGGCGCGGGAGGCGGGTTCTTCTTCCCAAATAAAGAAAGCAGGAAGTCAATTAGTTTCTTCATGCGTTATGGAAGATTGGCAGAGAAATATACCTGATCTTTGATGGCCAAGTAGAGCACGTGATTTGGCCCGGCAGTCATCGCACCGACTCGTCCGGATGGAAGTGGATTGCCCGCGCCAATCGTCGGCCGGAATTGATTCTGCAATTCGAGCGAACGCGACGCCACGCGCCATACACCTTGATTGTCGGAGTCCAAAAGCAGGATGGAAGAATCGGGCGCGGGTGTGAATTGCATTTGTGTGAGGTGAGACTGCGCAAATAGATCGATGCCTTTATATGCCGCGAAAGGATTGACAAACGGCGCGGGATCGTCGCAGCGAGTCGGAACGGTTTCGAGTCGGCTGTACGAACAATGGGAAAGATGTCCATCGGCGTGGAGCAAATATAAGTCGTCACCGCTGACAGCGATATCGATGCTGTCTTGAATCTCAGGGATTTGTCCGCCGAAGAAAAAGTATGGACGATCCACGAAAGCGCTATCTTTGCCGGTGTACACCCATACCGCGCGCGAAGGCGCGTCGAGCACGTAGAGATTGCCAGAGTCTATTGTGAATGAAGTGACGCGCCCCCAGTTGGTATCGGGCGGCGGAAGCGGAATCGCTTGCGGCACCTGGCCGGGCGCACAGTATAACAAGTTGCCAGCCGCGTCGATTCCCAACACGGTTGCATTGACTGAGTTCAACAGCGGCAGCGCGAGAATATCTACCAATGGTCCCACTTGATATGAGCCATACGGCCCCGGTTTGCAATTGAACGTGTTGTCCATTTGAAAACCGTGATCGGTGAGTTGCGCGCGCAGAACTTCGCCGGTGCGCGCGTCGAGCAAGTACAAATCCGTTTCGTTGGCAGCCAGGCGACTGATGGGAATGTTCAATCCGCTGCTGAACGCGGGTTGGAATTGCAAGCGCGTGATACCCAGCAGTTGATCCAGTTTCCCTTGTGCTTCATTTTGCAAATTGTTTGTCTCATCCGTTGTACGATATTTCTCGGCATTGGCAACATAAAGCAGCACAGATTGCCACGCGTCGCGTTGCATCACCGGATCAGTGAGATTGATGGCTTGCTTACGCGCGTTCTGCGCTTGCGCCAAATAATTTTGATATTGCACACTGCGCCCATAACGTTGATACACAACGAAGGCAATCGTGACCACGATCAATGGAACGACCAGCGCGATGAACGTCATCATATATGCGGGCATCTCATGAGACTCGCCGGATTCATTTCCGGGGAACAAGCGTGGCAGGAACTTTCGCAGGCCATCATTCAATCGCTGCGTGCCTCGACGCCAGGTCTGCATTCCGTTGACCGCGGCTTTCGCGGCCTGACGAGTCCGCATGGATGGTTCGCGCGGCGTGGGAGGTTCTTCGACTTTGGAAGTTGTGTCCATCGCGGGCTGCGGTTCGGAAGTCTCGACTTTGGGCTTGGCGCGCGGAATCGACGGCGGAAACTCGCGCGTAGTTGTTGCTTGCATATTCGTGATTGAAGTAGCCGGAGGCGTTTCCGTTTTTTCAGGTTGCGGCGGAATCGCGTACGCGGACGGTTGAACAACGTGCGCGGGAAATGAGTCTGGTTCAGGTTCCGGCTCGGGTTGAGCTGTACTTTCTTCTGTGAGTGATGGAGTTTGTATTGGCGCGGGAGTCGGCGCGGTTTGTGCGTGAGGGACTTCTGCACGCGGCTCGCTCGCGGTTCGCAGCAAGTTCAATGCGCCTTTGCCGGTTGTGGCTTGCATCAGCACCGCGTGCAAATCTTCGCTGGTGAGAGTCAACAAGCGACGGCGCGTCGCGTCGAGCGAAGCAGGTGTGCCTTCTGTTAAAGTGGATTCCCACGCGGAAGGGACTTTGCCCATCAATAGGATTCGATCATTGGGTTGAAGTTCAACTTGCGTGAAATAATGTGCAGCGTTTTGTGCGAGTCCAAGCCCTTTGCCGGATAGCCCGGGATCATAAATCTGTCGCGCTTCCTGTCCAAGAATGAAAGTATGCACTGGTCCGCTCAATAAAATTGTGCAATGCGGCTCACGCAACGCGGCCAATGCCAACCAGCCGATCGCGTACTGCCCGCGGCCGCTGGTGGACATATTGCGTTCGATCAAAGGTTGATTTACCGCTTCAGTCGCGGCGCGCAGCGCGGAAGTCAACGTGCCGGGCGATTGATAAAACTTCGCGGCCGCGCCGCTGGCAAGTTGCATATATTCAGCGGTGGTGAATGTGGCGTTGCCGGTCAGTAACAAGTAAACGATTAAACGGTCTTGCTCGCGGCCGCGCGCCACTTTGCGAGGCGGCGACACAGCCAACAGCCCCGGCAAAGAAGCGGGTTCTTGTCCATTGATGCGATACAGAGGGGCGAGCGTTAGATCGAGAGTCACGGCGATTGCGTAAGACCGAATGGAATTTCGCTATCATTATAACTGGTAAAATTTGTTCATAACTTCATGGAAGGAAGAGCCACCGCGAAGCGAACCTTCGCGGTGCATTATGCCCCGCATGGATTTTCAGGTTCACAAGAGTTTTTCGGAATTCGATCCTGCTGCGTGGAACGCGTTGGTCGAACAAAGCATTACGGACGTCCCTTTTTTGCGTTACGAATATTTGAGTCAGTGGTGGGAGACGCGCGGCGGCGGCGAATGGAAACAGGCAGAGCTTGTTTTGGTTTCCGCCAAAGAAAACAATCAATTGATTGGTATTGCGCCGTTGTTTCTATCTGAATACGATGGCCGTCCCGCGCTACTTTTGATTGGCAGCATCGAGATTTCAGATTATTTGGATTTGATCGTTCGTCCCGCGGACTTGCCGCGTTTTCTTTCCGAGTTATTGGATTTTCTCGCCTCGCACTATGCCGAGAATTGGCGCGGCCTCGATTGGTATAACCTCCCCGATTCGTCTCCGACTCTCACCGCACTAAAAGCGGAGTCTGAGAAACGCGGTTGGACGTACGCGGAAGAAGTCTATCGCCCCACGCCGACCATTTCTCTGCCGGGAAATTATGAAGCGTATCTCGCCACTGTTGAAAAGAAACAACGGCACGAAATCCGCCGCAAAGTGCGCCGCGCTGAAGAAAGCGGACGCGGTGTGCGCTGGTATCTCGTCAGCGACGCGGCGACGTTGGACACAGAGATCGATTCCTTTATCGCACTAATGGAAAGGGATGAACATAAAGCCGAATTTTTGACTCCGGCGATGCGCGAACAAATGCGCGCATCCATGCGGATCGCGTTTGAGCATCAATGGCTGTGGCTGGCCTTTCTCGAAATCGATGGACAGAAGGCCGCTGCCTGCCTCAACTTCGATTACAAGAATCGTTTATGGGGCTATAACTCCGGCGTGGATACCCGTTTCATGGAACTCTCGCCCGGTTGGGTTTTACTGGCTTACACTTTGCAATGGGCCGCAGATCACAGCCGCGTCGAATTTGATTTTATGCGCGGCGATGAGGAATATAAATATCGGTTCGGTGCAACCAATCGCTTTGTGATGCGCGCTCAGGCCACGCGCTGACGCGCTTGTAATTGGTCTGCAACGTTATCCGCCCTCTATCCTATGGCGCGCCGCGCGGCTCAAGATTAAAATTATGCTATACTGAAGCCTATGCAGACGCGTGAAGATTGGCCGCGGTGGGTTGCACTGCTGCAACGTTATCATTTGAATCACTTTGCTGCCTGGATGCTGGAAGCAGCAGGGCCTCTTGCCTTGCTCAGCGCCCAGGCGCTTTATTTTGGCCGATCTTTTCTTGGCACTGAACGCGCGGACTCGTTGGCGCGTATGCTGGAAAATGAGTCTGAAACGCGCGCTTTCATCGGATTTTTACAAGAGGGGATAAGATGATCGAACTTGTTACGATTGTTGTTTCCCTTTTGCTATTATTGCTTCTGACGTTTATTCGCCGCAAATCGACCCCAAAGCTGCGCCCGATCCCTGCGCTGACGCGCCTTTATCGTGCCATCGGCCTCAGCGTGGAAGATGGTACGCGTCTTCATATTTCATTGGGCCGCGGTGGCTTGTTGACCGGTCGCGGCGGCGCGTCTCTCTCGGGTTTGTCCGCGTTGCGTTATCTGGTGGAACGCACCTCGGCCAGTGACCGACCTCCGGTTGCGACATCTGGCGATCCCGCGCTGGCGTTGCTTTCGCAGGATACATTGAAAGCAGGTTACCAGGCCACGGGCGCGGATGAGCTATATCAACCGACTACCGGGCGTTTGAGTGGAATGAGTCCATTTTCGTTCGCGGCGGGCGCGATGCCGGTTGTCCGCGATGAAAATGTTTCTGCTAATGTCATGCTCGGTGATTTTGGTCCCGAGTCAGCGTTGATTATCGAGTCCGCTGAACGCGTCAACATTCCAACGTTGGGTGGCACGGATGATGTTTCCGCACAGGCGGTGCTGTACGCGGCCGCGCAGGAACCGTTGATTGGCGAAGAAATGTTTGCGGCTGGCGCGTATCTTGGTGCGGGGCCGGCGCACTCGGCCAGCCTTACGGTTCAAGATGTGTTGCGCTGGCTGATTGTTTTGTTTCTTTTGGTAGGAGCCGGTCTTAAGTTTCTAGGACTGTTTTGATGCGAGTCTTCAACGCCGCGATTGCCATTGCCATCGGTCTGCTTGTGCTGGCGGGATATTTTGTCCCTTCACTGGCTGGATTGCAAACCTTGTTTTTGAATTGGGCTATGATCTTAGCTGGTGTGGCCGCGTTGGTAGGCATTGGTAATTTGATCTCTGTAC
>DATKNJ010000161.1:0-9826 GCA_035541395.1 Anaerolineales bacterium | reverse complement strand
ACGAAACCTGCATGGTAGATATCGCCCGTTTCTTTATGGAATTTACACAGGATGAATCTTGTGGCAAGTGCACGCCATGTCGTGTGGGCACGCGTCGCATCCTCGACATACTCGAGAAAATCTGCAACGGTAAAGGCACATTGGCCGATATCGATCAACTGGAATTGCTCTGCACTGAGGTGATGAAGAACTCGCTGTGCGGACTTGGGCAGGGCGCGCCGAATCCGGTGGTCAGCACGCTCAAACATTTCCGTGAAGAATATATCGCGCACGTGGTCGATAAAAAATGCCCGGCCAAAGTTTGCCGCGCGCTCATCCGCTATGAGATCGAACCAGCCTGCACCGGTTGTATGGTCTGTGCGCGCAACTGCCCGGTGGAAGCCATCAGCGGCGAACGAAGACAACTGCACGTCATCGATGCGAATAAATGTATTCGCTGCGGCATCTGTGCCCAAGTCTGTAACTTCAACGCGGTCGAAGTCTTATCGTAACGAGGCAATATGATTAACTTAACCATTAACGGAAAACAAATTGAAGTCGCAGAAGGCACAACCGTCCTGAATGCTGCGCGGCAAAACGGAATCAAAATCCCAACGTTGTGTGATCATCCAAATCTAACTCCCTACGGCGGATGCCGTTTATGCGTGGTCGAAGTCAAAGGGATGCGCGCACCGATCGCAGCCTGCACATTGCCTGCCTCGAACGGTATGGTCATCGAAACCGAAACGCCCTCACTCAAGAAATCGCGCGGCGTGATCCTATCCCTCTTATTTAGCGAACGGAATCATTTCTGCCCATTCTGCCAGGTGAGCGGCGGCGACTGCGAACTACAAAACGCGGCCTACGACGAAGAGATGACTCACTGGCCGATGCAGCCGCAGTGGAACAATTTTCCGGTCGATACCAGTCATCCGTTTTTTATTCTCGATAACAATCGTTGTATTCTCTGCCGCCGCTGCATCCGCGCCTGTGCGGAGATGTCCGGTAATTTCACGCTCAGCGTGGAAGAGCGCGGCGCGGCGACCATCGTCGTAGCCGATACCAATGTGCCGCTTGGCCAAAGCACTTGCATTTCCTGCGGCTCGTGTGTGCAAGTTTGTCCAACCGGCGCGTTGATTGATCGCCAAAGCGCCTATCTAGGACACGAAAAGGATCTAACGGTCACGCATTCGATCTGCCGCGGTTGTTCGCTCGGATGCGGGATCGAAATTCACACGCGCGATAATCGCATAGTAAAGATCACCGGCGATTATGAATCTGTCAATTCCGGGACTCTGTGCAAAGCCGGACGTTTTCTTCCGCTCGATGAAAAACGCGTCCGACTCACTTCACCCCTCAAGCGGATCGCCGGTCAATTGACTCCCACCAGCTGGGACGATGCTCTCGCCACCCTCGCCCAAAACTTGAAACCGTTAAACGGAAACATCGCGGCGATGGCCTCGGCTCGTTTATCTGTGGAAACCTTATCCGCGTTCAAATCTCTGTTCGCGGATGGGCTCAAGAGCAGCCTGGTCACATCCATCGAGGAAGGCAAACCAACTTCACTTCAATCAAGCTTTGCTGAGAAAAACGGTTCCGCCATCGAAGGCAAACTCGACACATTGCGCACAGCCGATTGCGTCCTGCTCATCGGCGTGGATTTGAAAACCACGCACGAAGTCGCTGGTTTCTACATCAAACGCAATTTGCCGAAGGGCACGCGCCTGATCGTCATCGATCCGAATGAAAATGGCATGGACGATTTAGCGAACATTAATCTCAAACCAAAAGCCGGAACCGATAAAGCCGTACTCAATGCAATCGAAGCTGTGATCGTCAAAGAAAATTTGGGACACGTCGAAACAAAATCAAGCAAAGTCTCTCTCGCGGATGCGTTGAAAGTTTGCGAATTAGCTGAAGAAGATGTCTCTGACGCGGCTCGCATGCTGGCCGAATCCATTGCACCTGTGATCGTATTTGGAAAAGGAATCTCGGCTTCGGAAGGTCCGACTGTGATGGACGCGATGATGCGGGTGGCAAAACTGATCGGCGCGACCGACTCCGAGCGCAGAGGCCTGCTCTCGGTCAAGGGCGAAGCGAACAGCCTCGCCGCCTCACAGCTCAGAATGGAGAATCCGTTCGAGATCAAAAATCAAAAGGCTGCCTATATCGCTTTGGGTGACGACTATGTTTCCAAACGTCTTATCGAGAAGTTGAATGACATTCCTTATCTCGTTGTGCAAGCTAGTTATGAATCGGCGCTCACCGATCAGGCGGATCTCGTCCTGCCGGTGAATATTTGGTCTGAAGAAGCAGGCCACCTGTTGAGTGCGGACGGGCATCTGCAATTTGCAGATGCCGCGCTGACTGCGCCCAAAGGTGCGCACTCAAACCTGGATGTATTGAATGATGTTGCCAAGCAATTGGGCGTTAAGTTAAATGATGCTTGGCGCACAATGTTGACTGAACGCACGAGCGTCGTCGAACTGGAAATGTGAGGAGCTGAAATGACCAAACCAAAGATCGCTTCCGACTGGATGGCTGGCTGCTCAGGCTGTCACATGTCTTTACTGGATATCGACGAGCGCCTGTTGGAGATCGCCGAACTCGCCGACATTCGCGCTACACCAATCACCGATTTGAAGCAGCCCGATGAAAGCGGCGTGGATGTGGGCATTCTCGAGGGCGGAGTCAACAATTCATCGAATGAAGAAGTCGCGCATCGCATGCGCGAGCGCTGCAAGATTTTGGTCGCGTTTGGTGACTGCGCTGTGTTCGGCGGCGTGCCTGCCTTACGAAATATATGCGGAACGCAGGAAGCATTGAAGCGCGCCTATGTAGAAGCCGAAAGCAACGATGAAAGCGGAGCCATTCCCAATGATCCCGAACTGGCCGTGATGAGCAACGTGCGCGCCATCCATGAAGTAGTGCCTGTTGATTTACATGTGCCCGGCTGTCCGCCCGATCCCGACACCATTTATTACGTGTTGAAAGAACTCGCCGAAGGCCGCATGCCTGAAATCAAGGATGAAAAATTGGATTGGCATTAGGAGTAAGAATGACTCAAAAAATTACGATTGAACCCGTTACCCGTATCGAAGGACATGCCAAGGTCACCATCCACATGAAGGATGATGGTTCCGTGGAGCACGCGTATTTACACATCAATGAATTTCGCGGCTTTGAAAAATTCTGCGAAGGTCGCCCTTATTTTGAAATGCCGTTCATCACGCCGCGCATTTGCGGAATTTGCCCTGTCAGCCATCATCTTGCAGCCGCCAAAGCCGCCGACGATTTACAAGGAAGCCCCGCGCCGCGGCCCGCGAATTTATTGCGCGAACTGATGCACATGGGGCAGGTCATTCAAAGTCATGGCATGCACTTCTTCGAACTCTCCGGCCCCGACTTGTTGCTCGGATTCGATGCCGATCCCGCGGTCCGCAATGTGATCGGAGTTGCTCACACCGCGCCGGAAATTGCTCTCAAAGCCGTTGGGCTGCGCCGCTTCGGACAGGAGATCATCCGCACCTTGGGTGGACGGCGTATCCATCCGAACTTCGCCGTTGCAGGCGGAGTCAACAAAGCATTACAAGCCAGCGAACGCGACGCCATCCTCGCGGGTGTGGATTCAGCGCTCGAGGCCGCGCAGCTTGGCATCAGCATCATGAAAGATTGGGCGGGACGCAACGCCGAAGATATCAACAAGTTCGCGGTGTTGAAAAGCGGCTACATGAGCATCGTCAACGCGGATGATAGTTTAAATCTTTACGATGGCGACATTCGTTTGGTGGACCGCGAAGGCAAACAACTCGAAAAGTTCGCGGGGCAACATTACCTCGATTACATCGCCGAACATGTGGAGAATTGGTCGTATCTCAAATTCCCTTATTACAAAAAGATGGGCTTCCCCGAAGGCGTCTATCGCGTCGGACCGCTTGGACGCATGAATGCCGTAGATCGCGTCTCCACACCGGTCGCGGGCGAAGAACACAAACGCTTCAAGACGCTCAACAACGGTCATCCTGTCGAACAGACTCTTTATTTCCATTATGCTCGCATGATCGAAGTCGTTTACTGCATCGAGCGCGTACGCGAACTGCTCGACGATCCCGATATTCTCAGCACTGATATTCTCAACACGCGCAAGGATTACAAAGGCGAAGGCATTGGTATTCTCGAAGCGCCGCGCGGTACACTCATCCATCACTACAAAGCCGATGAAACCGGCAAACTCACTTCAGTGAATCTAATTGTCGCCACGGGTCACAACAACTGGGCGATGAGCGAAGCGGTAGACAGCGTCGCCAAGACGTATATCATCGGAGGCGAAGTCAGAGAAGGAATGCTCAATCGAGTCGAAGCAGCTGTCCGCGCGCATGATCCGTGTCTCTCGTGCTCCACACACGCGGTCGGCCAGATGCCGATTCAAATCGAAGTGATCAGCCCGGAGGGCGAAGTCGTACAAACCATTTCACGTGATTAAGAAGGTGAACCATGAACACACTCTTTATCGGATATGGAAACCCGGATCGGCAGGATGATGGCGTGGCCTGGCATGTTCTCTCAGGCATTGCCAAAAACCTCGGCTTGGATGTTTCATCCTCATGGGAGGAGCCGCTTCCTTCCGCGCCGAAAGCTGATTTCCGTTTCGAGCTGCAGTTGACTCCCGAAATGGCGGGCGACCTAACCGCGTACGATAGAGTGTGTTTCGTAGACGCGCACACGGGCAAGATTCCCGAAAACGTGCAAATGGTGGATGTTACGCCAGAATATCAGACCTCACCGTTCACACATCATCTCACGCCGGAGATGTTGCTCTCGATGTGTTCCTCACTTTATAACAAAGCGCCGGAAGCGATTTTGATCTCAGTCCGCGGCTATGAATTTGGATTCGAGACCAAGCTTTCGCCATTTACTGCCTCACTTGTAAGCGAAGCCGTTGAACGGGCGCGCGGCTGGTTTGAATCCATCGAAGCGAATCATCGCTTTCTGAAAATGTCATTGGTTGTATAACAATCACATTTCGAGCACAAACTAAACAACGCAGAGATTCCATCTCTACGTTGTTTTTTATTTTCAGGAAATGAATCAAACATCCAAGCCGTCTTAAAATTGAATCCAACACAAATTGATTGTATACTTGGATAGTAGACAAAAGGAGGCAGGATGTTTGAGAGAATCTTACTGGCCGTAGATGGTTCAGAGCATGCTCTACATGCCGCCAAATCCGTTGCCGAACTGGTACGTTGCACGGATGCACAAGAGTTGCGCATCGTCGTAGCATACGAACCCATCCCGCCCTATTTGGGCGAACCCAATCTTCAACACGCCATTGACGCGCGCTTGCAACATGCGAATAAGATATTGGAAGAAGCCGTCAAAGCCATCGGAGAAGTGCCGTTCGAGATTCACACCGAACTGATCGAAGGCTCCCCAGCGGAGGCGATCATTGACGTGGCGACCACGCGCCAGACCAGTTTGATCGTGATGGGTTCGCGGGGTCTGGGTCGCATTGCCGGCGCGGTGCTCGGCAGCACGAGTCAAAAAGTTGTGAGTCATGCACCCTGTCCGGTGTTGATCGTTCGGTGAGTCTTTCCACATAAAGTGAAAGCCCGGTTGTATCATGGCTTCAATGGCTGAGACTTTAGATCGTTTAACAGTCGAAGGGGAATTATATGAGTCGTATGCGGATGGTTCGCTGCGTTGTTTCGCCTGCGGACATCGTTGTCTCATCCGCCCGGGCAAGCGCGGCATCTGTCAGGTGCGATTCAACGAGGGAGGAAAACTACGCGTGCCATCCGGTTATGTAGCCGCGCTTCAATCAGATCCCATCGAAAAGAAACCATTCTTCCATGTCTTACCCGGTTCCAATGCTTTAACATTCGGCATGTTGGGCTGCGATTTCCATTGCGGGTATTGTCAGAACTGGCTCACATCGCAAGCCTTGCGCGATCCAGATGCGGACGAATCGATCAACTTCGTGCGGAAGATCACACCGGAAAGAATGATTCAATTTGCGCGTCAAACCGACGCGTCCGTGATTGTCTCTTCATATAACGAGCCACTTATCACCAGCGAATGGGCTGTCAAAATTTTTCGCGTTGCAAAAGAAGCCGGTTTAAAATGCGCTTATGTTTCCAACGGAAACAATACGCCCGAAGTAATGGAATATCTTCATCCATATCTCGACGCGTACAAAGTGGATTTGAAATGTATGAGCGATAAAAATTATCGCTCGCTGGGCGGCGTGCTACAACATACATTGGATGGAATCCAACGCGCACGCGCCGCGGGACTTTGGGTGGAAGTCGTGACTCTGGTGATCCCCGGCTTCAACGATTCAAACGAGGAACTTTGGGATGCCGCGCGTTTCCTGGCCGGTCTCTCCGCTGACATTCCCTGGCATGTGACAGCCTTTCATAAAGACTATAAGATGACTGATCCCGATAACACCGATGCACGCACTCTTCAACGCGCAGCAGAGATCGGCAGAGAAGCGGGACTGAGATATGTATATGCTGGTAACTTGCCAGGATATGTGGAGGAATACGAAGATACATTCTGCCCGAATTGCAACGGGCGTCTCATTCGCCGGCGTGGATATGTGATTTTCGAATATCACATCACGAGCGCAGGTTGTTGTCCAAAGTGTGGGACGCGGATTCCGGGTCTGTGGCCGAGCAACCCATCCAAGGTCAGTTTGAACGGATTCGGTCTACCTCTTCCAGTCTATTGACAGGTTTTGCTGTATAATCCTATAACCCAACTCATAGGAGGTGCCCCCTTCGAGATATTCAATTCATACCTCTATCGTCCATTTCCCCTATTATTCAACTTGTTCGGAGGAGTACTGTGAAACGCCATTTGTACGTTTTGTTTTCACTGGTCATCTTGGCCAGTTTTGTACTAGCAGCTTGTGGTTCTGCAACCCCAACCCAGGCTCCCACCATGCCCCCTGCCGCAACGCAAGCGCCCGCTGCAACCGAAGCTCCCACTGCGGCCATGCCGGCCTTCCAGGGAATGTCGGTCGCTGCGCCTGATTGCAATTATGGCACCGCAGATAACCCGGCTGAATTCAAGTCCATCGAAGCCGTGGATCAATACACAGTGAAGTTCACGCTGTGCCATCCGGATCCCGCTTTCCTCTCGAAGGTGGCCTTCGATGTCTTCGCCATCCAGAGCAAGAACTTCCTGGATGCCAACGGCGGCGACTCAGTGAAGATGAGCCAGACCACCAATGGCACCGGCCCATACATGCTGAAGGAATGGGTACAGGGCGATCATATTACCTTGGTTGCCAATCCCAATTACTGGGGCGACAAGCCTCATCAAGCGACCCTGATCTTCCGCTGGTCTGACCAATCCGCTCAGCGCTTGCTGGAACTCCAATCCGGCACTGTAGATGGCATTGACAACCCGGCTCCGGAAGATTACGCCACCATCCAAGGCGATACCAATCTGAAGCTGTATCCGCGCGAAGCTTTGAACGTCTTCTACATCGGCTTCGACCACAACATCAAACCGTTCGATGATGTGAATGTGCGCCAGGCTTTCGCCATGGCAATCGACCGCCAGCATATTGTGGATTTGTTCTACCCGGCCAATTCCACCACTGCTGATACATTCGTACCTCCTTCCTTCAACCCCGGCTATACCCAGGGCTTCAAGTGGTACGACTACAATCCCGATCAGGCCAAGAAGATGCTGACGGATGCGAAGTTCGATTTCAGCCAGACGATCACTTTGTCCTACCGCAACGTGACCCGCCCATATCTGCCCTCACCAGACAAGGTCGCGCAGGAAGTCGCAGCTGAGCTCGCCAAGATCGGTGTCAAGGTCAAAGTGAACGAAGAAGAGTCGACCACCTTCCTCGACAATACCAGCGCAGGCAAAGAAGGCTTCTACATGCTCGGCTGGGGCGTGGACTATCCCGACTCAACTGACTTCTACGATTACCATTTCGCCAACGCTAGCAATGCTCAGTTTGGTGATCTATATCCTGATCTAGCCGCTGCGATCCGCGCTGGTGCACAGGTTGCTGACCCAGTCGCACGCCAAGCGGACTACGATAAGGTCAACCAGTTGATCAAGGATTTAGTCCCGATGATTCCGGTCGCGCATGGTGCGTCCGCGGTGGCATATAAAGCCAGCGTCAAGGGTGCGTATGCCAGCCCGCTGGGTGATGAAGGCTTCGCCGCGATGGACAATGGCAGCGACACCTTCGTCTTCATGCAGAACGGTGAACCTGGCGCGCTGTGGTGTGCTGACGAGACCGATGGTGAAGCTTTGCGCGTCTGCCATCAGTTGTATGATGGACTCATGGCTTACGAACCCGGTGGCGTCAAAGTCGTGCCCGGCTTGGCCGAATCCTATGATGTGAACGCCGACGCGTCCGAGTGGACCTTCCATCTGCGCCAGGGCATTAAATTCTCCAATGGCGATGAGTTGAGCGCCAACGATGTGGTCGCGACATTCGCCGCACAATGGGATGCCTCCAGCCCGAACCATAAGGGCCGCACTGGCACCTTCGACTACTTCGGTGCGTTCTTCGGCGCGATGCTAAACGCTCCCAAACAATAATCACCTCATCTAATAATCAATAACAGAAAGGGGCAGGCCTCACAGCCTGCCCCTTTCTCAAAGCGAACTGTCCATGACACAATTCATTATCCGGCGTCTCCTGTTGCTATTCCCAGTTCTCATTGGAATTTTGTTTGTAACTTTTGTCATTGTTCATTTGATCCCTGGTGATCCTTGCGTCGCGATGCTCGGTGAGCGCGCCACGCCGGCCGCGTGTCAGGCTTTTCGCGCACGATTCGGACTGGATCAACCTTTGCTGATTCAGTTTGGAAACTATCTAATCAATATGGCTCAGGGCAATCTCGGTAATTCGATTCGATTTGGCCGCCCTGTAGTAGACATCATTTCTGAACGCCTCCCCATGACGATTGAGTTGACCATCTGCGCCATGCTTTTCTCCACCATCATCGGTATCCCATTGGGGATCGTCTCCGCCGTTCGGCGCGGAAGATGGATGGACACTTTCACTATGATTTGGGCTAACGTAGGCGTTTCGATGCCAGTTTTCTGGCTGGGCTTGATGCTGGCTTACGTGTTTGCCCTTTTACTAAAGGGAACGCCTTTCTTCATTCCCCCATCTGGGCGTTTCAGTTCAGGCATCAGCCTGGAGCCGCTGGCTACCATTTGGGGCGTGCAAAATTGGACTGGATTTCCGCGCTTCATCGTGAACCTTCTTTCCAACATGGTGCTGGTCAACAGCGCTTTCACAGGCAACTGGCTGCAATTCAAAGATGAACTCTGGCATTTGATTTTGCCTGCCGTTGCAGTAGGGACAATTCCGCTAGCTATCATCGCCCGCATGACTCGCTCCAGCCTGTTAGAAGTGCTTGGGCTCGATTATATCCGTACGGCGCGGGCGAAGGGTTTGGAATATCGCGTCGTCATTCTAAAACACGCCCTGCGCAACGCGTTGATCCCAATCGTTACGATCATCGGTCTTGAAACAGGCGGACTGCTTTCCGGTGCCATCCTCACAGAGACAGTTTTCCTTTTGCCTGGTGTGGGCACCCAACTGGTCGCAGCTATTCTGGCACGAGATTACCCCGTGGTTCAAGGATTCACGATTGTGATCGCGGTCATCTTCGTATTGGTCAATTTGATCGTTGATCTTTCCTACGCATATCTCGATCCGCGTATTCGCCTGCAATAGAGGACTCCATGGCTGAAAACGTCGCAAAACTCTCTGTTGAATCCATCCATGAACGTCGTTCCCCGACCGTTGAGGCGTTGCGTCGGTTCTTGCGCCATCGCTCTGCACAGGTTGGAT
>DATKNJ010000160.1:0-8082 GCA_035541395.1 Anaerolineales bacterium | reverse complement strand
CTCTATATGTACCCATTCTTTGCACGAAAATGGAAGATGCTGGCTTTTGCCATCGGAAGTCTCCTAGCATTGACGACTCTGAGTATATTCACATTTGGCTGGAATACGTTCGTGAGTTTTTTGATAGAAAGCCCAACTTCAAAACTGCCGGATTGGGTCTACACCGAAATGGTTAATCAGTCGCTTCTGGCAACGACCCTTAGCTCAACCAATTTCGCCGGATCTCCACTGACACATCCTCTTTACCTTATCATCGCATTGATACTCACTTCAATCACAATCTGGATCACTCTCCGACAACGAGCAAATAAAGATTGGAAAATTCTGGCGATCTTATTCCTTGCCTTGATAGTTTATCCGGCTGCGCTCGCTCATTATGGCGTATTTCTAATTGTCCCTATGGTCATTCTCTTACGAATATCAAATGGACAGTTTGGAACCCGGTTATTCGCGTTGGGCACAATTACTGTTGCGTATCTGCTTTCGAGTTCCAATGATTCTGGAGATTATTCCTTCTATGCCAATCTGTTCATGTGGATGGTTTCCATTGCAAGCGCCATTAAATATAGCGCCCAATATATATTCCATCGCAATGTAGATCAGTTGCCTGCATCTTAAAATGAGATGGAATGAGCAAGAAAATTAATTGTGTGTAATTCATATCGACTCCGGTTTTTACGAAAGTAAATGAAAAGAATCGGAATTTAAGGTAGAATCGCTCCTGCCGGGGCGATGGCGGAATCGGCAGACGCAACGGACTTAAAATCCGTCGGTAGAGATACCGTGAGGGTTCGACCCCCTCTCGCCCCACTTGTTTATGTCATTGCGACTCAGGTTGAGCTTTTCGAGAGCGCAATGACATGTTTGTCTGAAAGCGAAGCTTATGTTATTTACACGTCAGCAATTGGAAGAAATCGAGGACAAGAGCCTGGCTCCATACGGAATGCGCAGCCGGGATTCAAAAGGCCGCGCCCATCTGGACCACGAGCCGGATTATCGTACCTCCTTTCAACGCGACCGCGATCGCATCATCCACACCACTGCTTTCCGCCGCCTCGAGTACAAGACGCAAGTCTTTATCAACTTTGAAGGCGATTACTTCCGCACGCGCCTGACACATACGATTGAGGTTGCGCAAATCGGCCGCACTCTCGCCCGCGCATTGGGTGGCAACGAAGACCTGGTCGAATCGATCTGTCTCGCCCATGATATTGGCCATTCGCCTTTCGGTCATTCCGGTGAAGTTGCACTTGCCCGTTTGATGAAAGATTACGGTGGTTTCGATCACAATAAACAATCTCTGCGCATCGTTACCGAACTCGAAGAACGTTATCCTGAATTCCCGGGCTTGAACTTAACCTGGGAAGTGCGCGAGGGGATGGTCAAGCACGAGTCGGAGTATGACATTTCCGATGCGCGCGATTACAACCCCGACCTACGCGGCAACCTCGAAACACAGTTTGCCAATGTAGCCGACGAGTTAGCCTATACAACTCACGATTTGGATGACGGTCTTCGGTCCGGTATGATTACTCCCTCCATGCTGGATGGAATCGCGTTATGGGAAATCCTGCGTGAGGCGTTTAATTGGCACGGACCAGTTCTCGACGAAATCGAACGCCATCGAATGGTTCGTCACCTAGTCGGCTTGATGGTTACGGATATGGTTCAAGCCACCGATGCGCGCCTGAAAGAAAGCGGTGTCAAATCCGCGCTGGACATTCAAAAGATGAAACATAATGTCATCGGATACAGTGAAGATATGCAGCGCCGCAACCGGGAGTTAAAGGATTTCCTCTACAATAGGCTGTATCGCCATTATCGCGTGGTCAGGATGCAGGTCAAGGCTGAACGCATCATCACAGACCTATTCACTGCTTACAAAGCCGAGCCGGCCATCCTGCCCGACCATGTTCAACGCTTCATCGAAAAGCGCGGACTCGAGCGCACCATCTGTGACTATATCGCTGGAATGACCGACCGTTACTCCATTGAGGAACATCAGAAACTGTTCAACCCAAATGAGAAACCTTAGACACGGAGGCCAACATGACCCAACAGAATTATTTGACCGCTGAAGGAGAAGCTAAATTAAAAGCAGAGCTGGCCGAACTTAAAGGCCCGCGCCGCGAAGAACTCGCAAAGCGTTTACGCTCCGCAATTCAAATGGGCGACCTTTCGGAAAACGCGGACTATCACAAAGCCAAAGAAGATCAGGGCTTCCTCGAAGGCCGCATTTTGGAGATTGAGGCCATTTTACGGAATGCAGTAATCATCGAAAAGAACATCAACAAGGATGTGGTTGGGATCGGCTCACATGTGACCATTCAAGAGGAAGACTTTCCTCCCGAGACTTACCATCTGGTCGGCCCAACCGAAGCAGATCCAACCAAAGGAAAGATCTCACACGAGTCCCCCATCGGCAACGCGTTGATGGATAAAAAAGTCGGCGAGATTGCCGAAGCCGAAACACCTGGTGGCAAGATCAAGTTTAAAATCTTAAAGATCGAATAGTCCACAGGTTAACAAAAAAAGCCGACTTCTTTGAAGTCGGCTTTTTGATTAACTACCTTTCGGCCAAATTGCCAATTCTAAGGTGAGACGTTCAAAATAACTATTCGCCGGAAGTGGCCCTTGACCATACTGCAAATCCACCACCGTTGCCAGTAATTGCAACGTTTGAGTTTCGAGGATAATTTGTTTCTGCGGCTCTACAAGCACCAACTCACCTTTGGGTTCCAAACGTCCGCGGATACCGGCATCGCTGAAGGCGTGTGAACTCATCAACACTTTCGTGGCAGTCTTGATGTCATTCTTGTCAAACAACCAAATCTCAAGCGCCGTGACTTTCTTCGGATCGCCCACGCCGATCGTTTCAGAAACACCGACTCCATATTCGCCTAAGAATTCGCCACCTTGCGTATCGATACTAAATGACTCATCGTATAAATCATCGCCGAGCATGTACGTAGTCATGGTTTGAGTGATCGGCGGAGCCAGGCCAAGATCCTCAAAATTTGTTTTCTCTGTATTCCGGCTGATCTCTGCGGCCTGCATCACGGCCGTTGGCTCACCTGAACCGCGCTTCCCCAATAAGCGCCGCAGGAAGATATACGCGGCAACTAACAAAACCACTAAAATCAAAATCCCTGCGATGCTGATAACCCATGTACTTAGCGATGCGGTCGCGCCTCCGCCCGAAGGTGCCGGAGTCGCGTTTGAGACTGGGGCACCCTGTTGAACAACCTGGGAGAAAATATCGATGACGCGCGGATCGATTCCTTGAGGATCATTCTTGATAATGGCAAGCAGTTGCGGCGCATTTGGACCGAGGTCTTGCCAGCGCTGAATGGCTTTATCCGCACTTTGATCTGCCACAAAGGATCGGATCGCCATCCGCAGGTAATCTTCCTGCAAATCCGCTCGCAGATAGGCAGGCGTTGCGTCCACAAATTTAACGGGGTCGATCCACCATCCCCATATCAGTCCCACCAAAATGCCAAGAATGAGGCAAATTACAGGAAAGACGAACGGGCGCTTCAAAAAATTTTGGGCGGCTTGCATAAGCGGCTCCTTGTGTAGATGACAGCTTGATTATACAGGAAAACTCAACGCGCTTCCATCAAATAAAGTGTTCGCTCCGATTCTTGAATCTTTACCTTTTCGCGCGTTCGGAAACGCGTCTCAAACGCGGACTCAAATCCCTCAATTGTGTAACTTGGGAAAATATCAACGCGGCTGGAAAGCAGCTTCTGCACCTGGCTATCCGACTTCGGCACGAACTCGATCACCAGCCACTTCCCCATCTCGGCGAAGAACTCCGCCAATTGCGGTAACGGTACATTATTGGAAATTGCCAAATGATGAATCAGCGCCAATGCCAGCACCATATCCGCTGGACCACGCTGACCCAGCGACTCGCGCTCACGATTGGCCCATCCCAACGCAGGGCTCGGATTCGTCAAGTCAAGTAGAAGCGGCAGAAGATTCTGTTCTTTGTCGGCTTTCACGGTGCGATAATTTTGTTCGACCGCCGCGGGGTCAATATCTGAGGAAACAGTGAACACATTGCTCGCGCCGGCAATACGACTAAACACACCATTATTCGCGCCCAAATCCAAAACCAAATTGGGTTTAGTTTCATTCACCCATTTTGAAATCAACTGCTTTTTGTTTTCAAACGCTTGCTCAGAATAGTTTGTAATGTCGTAATAGTGTCCCCACTCCGTGCCTTCCGGCTTCCATTCCAACTTCCGAATTGTATTTTCCAAACTTTCGATCAAACCCAAGAATGCTGTTCTGCTCATCTGACGATTGCCAGCCGCGCTCTTCACATCGGCATCTGCATAACGCGTCTGCGCGCTGGCATGAATATGGATATGAGTCAATAAGCCAAAATTGAAGCGCGTACGAGTCGACAATAAACGGCTCGTCAAATCCAACGGAATGCCATCAATATAATCGCGCATCAAGCGACTCAAACGCACATCCACATAGGCCATCAAAGCCAGTGGCGCAAGGAAATGCTGGCAGAACTGACGATATGCATCCCATGGTTTGCCTTCTTTGTAAACTTCAAAAGAAAGCGTATCAATCAACGCGGCGCGTCCGCGCACAAACTGGATGTTATACGCGCTGGCATCTTTAAGCGACATGCCAACTTTGAGCGCGCGTTTCTGAATCGAAAGTGTGGCAAGTGCAGCGTCTTTCAGTTGACTGAAAGACCATTCGTATGGATATGAGATGAATGGCACGCGTTCAGGCTGAATAATTTTGAACGCCGATTCTTTCTCCGCCGGAGGCTGGTCGGTTTCAATATGCGGAATCAACAACCCGATTTTGACCAGCTTCTCGTACAAACCGGAGTCCATTAAACAGGCATAATCCTCGGCGTACATGCGGTTGACTTGTCGATAAAGAATTCCGCCCCGAGAAAACAGGAACCCGCTGGGGTCCCGGAAAGAAGCGCTGAGTTGTTCTGGTTTAGCCATCCGTTGAATCGTTGTCGTCTTCAGATTCGGTATTCGTCTTTTTTCCAAAGATCGTCTTGAGCTTGCCCCACGAGGCGCGCAGGGCAATCCCAAGTCCGAGCAAAGAGGCGATCACAATCTGGATGATAAAACTGCCAGAACCAGGATCGAGATAGTGAGGAACCGCGAATAACATTTCTTCTCCTATTCTACTGTTTCAGGAATGATCTGTTCCAACAGGAACGTTTCCTGACAGTTCGTGCATTGGGCTTCGCGCTTGTTCGAGACTACCAATAAACCACCGCATTTCGGACATGGCTGAGGCAACGGCTTTTTCCACGATGTGAAGTCACAATTCGGATAATTGATACAACCATAAAACGTGCGACCTTTGCGCGTCTTGCGTTCGACGAGTTCGCCGCCATCTTTTGGGCAGGTCACGCCGATCTTCTCCAGCCAGGGTTCAGTATAACGGCAAGTTGGGAAATTGGAACAGGAGATAAACTTGCCGTAACGTCCATAGCGGATGACCAGTTCGCCGCCATCTTCGGGGCATTGGCGACCGATCGGTTCCGGCCCGGATTTGATCACCGGCATATCGGCTTGCGCCTTTTTCACATCTTCAGAAAACGGCGTGTAAAACTCTTTCATCACGTCCGACCACTGCGCTTCGCCATCTGCGATCTTGTCGAGATCCTCTTCCATGTGCGCGGTGAAGTTTAAATCAACGATATCCGGGAAATATTGAATCATCAAATCGTTGACCAACATTCCGGTCTCAGTTGGGACGAGACGCTTGTCTACGCGCTCGACATAGCCGCGCTGTTGAATTGTAGAAAGAGTCGGCGCGTATGTGGAAGGACGCCCGATTCCATTCTCTTCGAGCGCAGCAACCAATGAAGCTTCACTGTAACGCGGCGGCGGCTGTGTGAAATGTTGTTCAGGGATGAGACGCACCAACTCTTGTTTTTGTCCTTCTGCTATGCCCGCGGGAATGCGCACATCATCATCGCCTTCCGATTTCACATCTTCGTTTTTGGCTTCTTCATACACCACCAAAAAGCCGGGGAACTTTACAGCCGAGCCGGAGGCGCGCAACAGATATTCATGTGCAGAGGTTTTGCCAGTAACCTCGACTTGCAAAGTATCATACACCGCGGCTTCCATTTGCGAGGCCACGAAGCGCTGCCAGATCAAGTTATACAACTTATACATGGCAGGCTCGAGGAACGGTTTTACTTTTTCCGGATCGCGCATCACAGAAGTTGGGCGAATGGCCTCATGTGCTTCCTGAGCATTGGCCGATTTAGTCTTATATACAGGCGGCTCAGAAGGCAGGAAGTCACTTCCGTATTTTGTGGTCACATATTGCCGCGCCTCGTTTTGCGCCAAAGTCGAGACATTGGTTGAGTCGGTGCGCATGTACGTGATTAAACCAGTCGCGCCGCCATTGCCAACATCCTGGCCTTCATAGAGGCCTTGAGCCAAAGCCATTGTGCGCTTGGTAGTGAATCCCAATTTGCGCGAGGCTTCCTGCTGCAAAGTCGAAGTAGTAAAAGGCGCGGAGGGTTTCCGCCGACGTTCGCCGTGTTTGACCTTCGTGATCGAGTAGCCAGCAGTTTCCATGTCGGCGAGAATCGGTTTGACAAATTCCTCGTTTGGGAGTTCCGGCTCTTTATCATCGATACGCACCAACTTCGTGGTAAAGGACTGTCTCGACCCTTCGGGCTTGAACTCGGCTCCAATCGTCCAATACTCAACCGGAATGAAATCTTCAATTTCCCGTTCACGCTCGACGATCAGCCTGAGCGCCACCGATTGAACGCGTCCAGCCGACAAACGGCTGCGCACCTTCTCCCACAAAATCGGGCTAATACTGTAGCCAACCAAACGGTCCAGCACACGACGCGCTTGTTGGGCATCCACCAGATTCATATCGATCTCGCGCGGATGTGCAAAGGCTTCATTGATCGCCGGTTCTGTAATCTCATGGAAGACAACGCGTTTTGAGCGCTCCGGATCGATTTGTGCAGCCTCCATCAAATGCCATGAAATCGACTCTCCTTCGCGGTCAGGGTCGGTAGCGAGATAGATCTCTTCCGCGCTTTGTGCCAGCTTCTTGATCTCTTTAACAACTTCCTTCTTTTCATTCGGCACGCGATATTTCGGCTCGAAATTATTTTCAACATCCACTGAAAGTTGTGAACGCAATAAATCGCGCACATGCCCAACCGAAGCGCGCACCGTATAACCCTTGCCTAAAAACCGGCCAACAGTCTTCGCCTTGGCCGGTGATTCTACAATCACTAATTTGCCATGTCGCGGCGGCTCCAGCTTTTCCGGCGGAGTCAGATTCACATGCGCGTCCGTTTTGCCCATGCGAAATAGTTTCGTTCCACATACAGGACACACGCCTACTGTCACAGGCGAACCCTTTGCATTAAATGTCGCTTGTGGATTTTGTATTTCTCTTTTAGTCTTACACTTCATGCAATAAGCTTCCATTCACTCTCCAAACTTCAAAGGTATTTCTCTTGCCGATGTTTCCTCAAATGTTCCACAACATCGCGAACTTTCTGCGCCTGATCCGATTTACATATCAATAACACATCGTCTGCATCCACAATGACTGTATCATCCATGCCGATGGTCACAATCAAGCGTTCTCCATTGTTGCCATAGACCAACGTGTTGTGAGTCTCTAACGCCAGATGCTGTGCAGACGTGGAAACATTACCATCCATATCTGGAAGTAATACATCAAACAACATATCCCAAGAACCCACGTCGTTCCAGCCGAGACCGCCTGCAGGCAGCACTACGACTTTCTCTGCATGTTCCATCACGCCATAATCAACAGTCTCGGACTTTAAATCCAGCCAGCTCGATTTCAACGTCTCATCTTTTTTATTGGATTGATTCCAAGTCGAAACGATCATTTTCAAAGTCGAGGCAAGCTCGGGCATTTGCTTTTGAATCTCAGTCAGGATCGCATCCGCACGCCAAATAAACATACCGCTGTTCCACGAATAGTCGCCTATCCGCAGAAAGCCTTCTGCGGTTTTCTCATCAGGCTTTTCCGTGAAACGCTGTACGCGATAGACTGGATACT
>DATKNJ010000159.1:0-14555 GCA_035541395.1 Anaerolineales bacterium | reverse complement strand
ATGTCGCAGGTGACTCTGCCAGTGCGCGTCATGCAGCGACTCGGAATCGGAATTTTGATGGTGACCAACGCGGCTGGCGGCGTGAATCCCGATTTTCATCCCGGCGAAGTCATGTTGATTACGGACAACTTAAATCTTATGGGCATGACGGGTAACAATCCATTGATGGGGCCGAATCTGGATGAGATCGGTCCACGTTTCCCGGATATGAGCCGCGCCTATGATTTGGAATTATGTGATTTGGCGCGCCGCGTGGCGAAAGAAAATAAAATCACTTTGCGCGAAGGTGTTTATGCAGGCCTAAGCGGGCCTTCCTTTGAATCGCCCGCAGACTTGCGTTATTTGCGAATGATCGGTACAGATGCAGTCGGCATGTCCACGGTGCCGGAGGTGATCGTGGCGCGGCATGGTGGGATGCGCGTGCTTGGTTTCTCTGGCGTCAGCAACAAAGCCAACTTGGACGGTTCCACGATTACCACTCACGAAGAGGTCATGGAGGCGGGGAAGGTTATCACGCCCAAGATCGAAACGATCATCCGCGGCGTATTGCGCGGAATGTAAATAGATTACAAAGTATGGCAGGTCTGTATCGGTTTCTCGCCTCGTATGAGGTGCTGATTTATATCGTGCTGGCGATTGGTGCGCTGTTCTCTTTTCGTTGGCTGTGGAATTCATGGCGTGAATGGCAGCAATCTGTTTACAAGCTCGAACGTGAATTTTCACTGCGGCGCATCAGTCGTTCCGCTGCAATTAGTTTTCTGATCATCGTTTTGTTTTGCGCTGAATTTACGGTGGCTTCTTTTGTGATTCCAAATTTGCCGGCCTCTGTTTTCATTCCCACACCTACACTGAATGTGTTGCTCACGCCTGCGGGTACACTTTCGCCGGATATGATGACTCAAGTCGCAGCCGCGCCTCCTCAACCTGCTTCGCCTGCCAGTACGCAAGGCTGTACACCCGGCCAGATTATGATCACCTCGCCGAAGCCCGGCGATCAAATCAGCGGCAAGATCACGATCACTGGAACGGCGGATATCCCTGATTTTGGATTCTACAAATATGAATTTGCGCAGCGCGATAGTAATACCTGGGCCACGATTGCAGCCGGGACCGATGTCAAACAGGATGCCGAGCTGGGCGCGTGGGATACCACTGCGCTGACGCCCGGCGATTACCAATTGCGCGTGGTTGTAACCGATACGCAGGGGAAAGAGATGCCGCCCTGTATTGTCCCAATTCAAGTGGTTGCTCCATAAACTATGCCTGAATTACAACTTCGTCTCACCAATGCTTCTGATCTCTCCCGCCTGATGGCGCTCGATCACACTGTCAGCAGTGAAACTGTCTGGCAGTTGGAATTGCGTCGCGATACCGGTCAGATGTTCGCGACATTTCGTGAAGTGCGTTTGCCGCGACCGATTCCCTTGGCCTATCCACACGATAAATTTGCGTTAGCTGATGAATGGACTCAAAAGTCTTTGATGTTGACTGCGCAAATTGAGCCTGATCCGGTCGGATATATCGCAGTTGTGGAACGCAGCGCGGCTTCTATTGCTTGGATCACGGATTTGGTAGTCGGCGTGCAGGCGCGTCGTCGAGGTGTAGCCAGCACACTTTTAGCGGCGGCTCAGGCTTGGGCGCAGGAAAGAGGCATTCGTCGCCTGATGATGGAGATGCAATCCAAAAACATCCCTGCCATCCGTTTGGCCCAAAAACATGGATATGAATTCTGCGGTTATAATGACCATTATTATTTAACACAAGATGTCGCCCTCTTCTTTGCGAGGACGTTGAAGTAAATTTTTATTGGACGGTCCCATGATTAACGGTTGGCCGGTAAGCTTACTGGCGGGGATCCAGACGCTCAACCAGATTCTGACAGCGGGAATCGCCATCACGGCGTTTTCGCTATTCCTATATGCTCTATCATTTAATTTACGTGATCGAGTAGCGCGTTCGTTTGCTATTATTTTGCTTTGCGTTGTGATCGTCTTTACCACGGAAGCGCTGCAAAATAATACTGTGCCGGATTGGGGAATCAACTTGCTGTTGCATTTGCAATGGTTTGGAATTATCTATCTGCCTGCTGCATATCTTCATCTTTCGGATGCGGTGTTAGTGACCGCGGGGAGGCCCTCGCGCGGACGCCGCCGGATTGCTGTGCGCGGGATGTACGTGATCTCGACGTTGTTCCTGCTTTTGCTTGGATTAGGCCTGTTACTCGGTCCGCTCGTTCCGAACGGTCAGCCTGCTCCTCATCTTGAACGGACATCCTGGACTGAAGTTTTTACTCTGTTCTATGTGCTCGCGATGGCTTGGGCGGCTGTCAATTTCGCGCGTGCTTACACTTTGATGTTGACGCGCGCTGGTCGCCGCCGCATGTTGTATTTGATGGCCGGTGCGACTGCTCCCGCGCTTGGCTCGTATCCGTATTTGATGTTTGGTTCCAATCTCGCCGCGCGTTTCCCGTATGTGTTTTGGGGTGTGGCGCTGGTCATCAACATTTTGGTGGCGGGTCTTGTGGTTGTGATGGCGTATGCGGTCGCGTTCTTCGGCGTTTCCTGGCCGGATCGTATCGTCAAGAGTCGACTCTTTAAATGGATCATGCGCGGCCCGATCACGGCTTCTGCCGCGTTAGGTTTGATGACAGTCGTGCGCCGCACGGGTGAGTTATTTGGTTCGCCATATAACGGTTTCGTGCCGCTGGCTGTAGTTGCGACCGTGCTCTTACTCGAGCATATGATCACGTTGGTTTCACCTATTTGGGAGCGCTGGCTGTTTTACGGTGGTGACCGTGCGGAATTAGCTCTGCTTCAAAATGTGGAAGAACGTTTGCTGACGCGTGGGGACTTGCAGCAATTCTTGGAAGCTGTTTTGGCGGCCGTGCGCGATCATTTGCAATCACCATCTGCGTTCGTAGCTGCTTTGGATGGAGACGAATTGTCGTTGATTGTGATGGCTGGCAAACGGAATTTGCTCGACCCCGATCATCTGTCTGATGCGTTGAAGAAAATTGGTGATGGAAATAAATTCCGACAGGAATTCCTGTGGGGAAATTATTGGGTCCTGCCGCTGCATCAGCGCAGGCGCGGTGATATGGATCGCGACGAAGTGCCTCCGTTGTTGGGATTGTTGGGTGTGGCGCAACAATCTCCCACGCCGATGGAACATGATCAACGCGAGTCGTTGTGGATGCTAGCTGACCGCGCGGCAATGGCTTTGGAAGATCGTCAGTTGCAGCAACGTGTTTTCCGTTCCCTTGAAAATTTGCAGCCGCAAGTGGAGATGATTCAACGGTTGCGCGCCGCGGGTCGTTATGACAGCCGCACAAATCTTTTAGCTGAGTCGCTGCCTGAGGAAACGGATCTGGCCAACTGGGTCAAAGACGCGTTGACACATTATTGGGGTGGGCCAAAGTTAATCAACAGTCCATTGATGAAATTGCAGGTTGTTCAGGAATTGGCGGAAGATTATGATGGCAATGCAGCGAATGCGTTGCGCGCTTTGTTGCGCCGGGCTGTGGATCAAGTCAAGCCGGAGGGGGATCGGCGCTTCACGACAGAATGGATTTTGTATAATATTCTGGAGATGAAATTTATCGAAGGAAGAAAAGTGCGCGACGTGGCCTCGCGGTTGGCAATGTCTGAAGCTGATTTATATCGTAAGCAACGCGTCGCGGTGGAAGCTGTGGCGCATGCCATCTTTGAAATGGAAACTCAAACACAAGAGAGATAAGGAAAGTTGGAGGGCACTATGGCAAGTCAAGGTCAACATAAGTCACACGAAAGCCCGATGCCAGTTGTCGATGAGGGTTGGTGGGCATCGGTGCTGGCTGAGGAGGGGCGTCACGCACCGGCTCAACTGGTTCAACCCGCGAAGCCGGAGAAGGTGGAGGAACCTGAGAAAGCTGAGAAACCATCTGCTGATTGGGAGCAGGCGAAGGATTTGTATTTGCGCGATCAGATCGTTCAACTGCGCGTGACCGGTCATAATCGCGGCGGGCTACTTGTGGAAGGCGATGGTCTATATGGATTTGTTCCGATTTCGCATCTGATCGAGTTGGCAGGGAAAGTGGATATGACTGACCGCGATTCTTGTTTGGATGCCTACGTGGGACGCACGCTCAGTTTGAAAGTGATCGAATGCGTGCCGGAAGATGGACGGATTGTTTTCTCGGAACGGGCCGCGTTGGCCGAGCCGGGTAAAAGGTCTGTGCTGTTTCAAGAGATGCAACCCGGGCAGCGCGTCTCAGGCCAGGTGACGAACGTTACGGATTTCGGTGTGTTTGTGGATCTGGGCGGAGTCGAAGGTTTGATTCATATCTCCGAACTTTCGTGGGGCCGTGTGATTCATCCGAGTCAGATCGTTCAATTAGGCCAGCAAATCGATGTGCAAGTTCTTGACCTCGCACCCGAACGCTGCCGCGTTGCGTTGAGTCTCAAACGACTGTTTCCGAATCCATGGGATTTGGCTGGAACTTCTTTCCCGGAAGGCGCGGTTGTCTCAGCGGTCGTAACCAGCGTAGTTTCATATGGCGCATTTGCGCGGCTTGAGGCTGGAGTTGAAGGATTGATTCATGCCTCCGAAATGCCGCTCGAGCCAGGCCAGCCGGTGAAAGATATTCTTCATGAAGGGCAGTCCATTCAGGTGCGTGTATTGCATGTGGACCCCGCGCATCAACGTATGGGACTCAGCCTGCGCCTTAACTAATTGATGACGAAACGCGCCCAGCCGCCTCGCCGCTTTGAACAAACCGAACCACCAGCCAACGATTGGCTTGATCGTTTGGCAAATTTCAATTTGCATTTCGGTCGTTTTGTTCGCGATGCAAGTGGCATTGTTTTGCTGGCTGTGGCCGTTATGTCCTTATTGGCGTTGTGGGGAGTTACGCAAGGTTTCCTGCTTACGCCGTGGTCGTCGTTATTATCACGTTGGTTTGGATGGGGAAGTTATTTATTGATCCTCGCGCTTGGATATGGCGGGATCATGCTTCTGCGCCGTCAAACGAATGGATGGGGTATCGATCGTCTCGTTTGGTTGGAGCTCGCAGCTCTCCTGACCCTCGGCCTGCTGGCTGCTATCGGAGGCAATTCCCTCGACCGGGCTGAAGCCGGCAAAGACGGCGGACGACTCGGCTGGGGAATCTATACATTGGTCTCGATGCAAATTGGTCCCGTTTGGGGCGCATTGCTTTTATTTGTATTGTGGTGCTTGACAATCATGGGCGGATTTGGTTTGTGGGCTTTTGTCGAAAGATGGCTCTTGCATGTAGCGGGTGAGACTCCGGCAGAAGCGATTCGACCTGTGGTGCAGCCTCCAGCGGAACAAACAACAGAAGAGAAGTCGGCCAAGACTCCCGCACAAAAGAAAAAGTCAGCGCCATTGCCGCCGGAATTTCGCACATCGTTGCGCTCGCCGGAGAAAAAGAGCGAACGTCCGGTCAAAGCGCCTCCACGTGATGAGACTTTGCCCTCATTGCAAATTTTGCTGACCGAACAAGCCGCCCGCGCCGATGAACGCACCATCAATCAGACTGCGGGCCTGATCATGAAAACCCTTTCAGAGTTTGGCATTCCCGCGACAGTGATTGGTTATCGCGTTGGCCCGGCGGTGACTCAATTTGCGGTGCAGCCTGGTTTTATCAAAAGGGGAACGGATGAAGAGGATGCCCAACAGATGAAAGTGCGCGTCGCTCAAATCGCATCATTGGAAAAAGATTTGGCATTGGCACTTTCGGCTGAGCGCTTGCGCATTGAAGCGCCAGTGCCGGGCAAACCTTATGTTGGAATTGAAGTTCCGAATCCGCGTTCATCGGTTGTCCGCTTGCGGCCTATTTTGGAAAGCGAAACCTTTCATCGTGCCAACGCGCCGTTGGCGATGCCGCTTGGACGGGATGTCTCCGGTCAGCCTGTAATTGCAGATTTGGCGCGCATGCCGCATTTGTTGATCGCCGGTTCTACGGGGTCGGGCAAATCAGTTTGCATCACTTCACTGGCGGCTTCTTTCGCGATGAACAACGCGCCGGAAGATTTGCGCATGGTCATGATCGACTCGAAGATGGTCGAGTTGTTGCGTTTCAATGGATTGCCGCACCTTTATGGCAAAGTTGAAACAAACGTTGAACGAATCCTTGGCGTGTTGCGTTGGGTAGTGGTGGAGATGGAGCATCGCTATCGCTTGCTCGAAGGCGCGCACGCGCGCGACTTGGATGCATATAATCGCAAAGTGTCGCACCGCGAAGACGGCGAAACATTGCCGCGCATCGTTGTTCTGATCGACGAGTTGGCCGATCTGATGATGTCAGCACCGGATCAGACTGAACACAATCTTGTTCGTTTGGCGCAGATGGCGCGCGCGACCGGAATCCATCTCGTGGTCGCGACGCAGCGCCCAAGCACGGATGTGGTCACAGGCCTCATCAAAGCGAATTTTCCGGCTCGTCTCGCCTTTGCAGTTGCTTCCGGCGTGGATAGCCGCGTCATCCTCGATTCAACCGGCGCAGAGACGTTGCTGGGTCGCGGTGATATGCTTTTCTTAAATCCTGAAGTTGGAAGTCCGATGCGCGCACAAGGGGTGATGGTCACGGATATGGAAATTGAACGCATCATTGCTCATTGGCAAAAGGTGAGCGAAGTGCCAGTGGACGATACGCCTCCGTGGGAAAAACTTTTAACGGAACCAGATGAAAACGAAGATGAAGGTTTGATCGAGCAAGCCATCTCCATCGTCAAGAGCTCGCAGCGTGCTTCTGCTTCGTTGCTGCAGCGGCGTTTGCGAATCGGTTATCCGCGCGCCGCGCGCCTGTTGGATCAATTGGAGGAGATGGGAGTCGTTGGACCATCTCAAGGCGGTGGACGCGAGCGGGATGTTTTGGTCAGCGCAGAGGATGATGATGTTGAAAACGGGGCAGGATAAGAGCTGAGTTCTCTTTTTTCGAGTATGATTGGGTAATCTTTTTCAAAAGGCTGAGCGTTGAAAAAAACATTCACAGATTTTTTGCGCGTGACATTCAAGTGGTTTCTGGATCCCATTGGGGGCTTTTTGAATCGAATCGGATTGACGCCGAATTCTGTTACGCTACTTGGCGTTGCAGGGAATGTAGTTGCGGCCTATTTTGTGGCCAGAGGGCAGATCACAATCGGCGGGCTGATTATGTTGATCGCCTGGCCGATTGATGCGCTGGATGGTACGATGGCGCGACTGCGCGGCGAAGCCAGCGATTGGGGTGCGTTCGTTGACTCAGTGAGCGACCGTTATTCCGAGTTGATCATTCTCGGCTCGTTGTTATATTATTTTGCGATGAGTAATCAGCACATCGCAGAAGTGGTGACATTTGCCGCGGCGGCTGGGTCTATTCTTGTTTCGTATGTGAAGGCGCGTGCGGAGGCGCAGAGTTTCAGCGCGAAAGAAGGATTGCTCACGCGCGCGGAACGTTATCTTGTGTTGGGCCCATCACTGTTATTCAATTATCCAGTGATCGGCGTGTGGATCATTGCCATTCTTGCTAACTTTACAGCGTTGCAGCGTATTTGGATCGTTCGTTCGCAAGCGCACGCGAGTCTGAAGAAATTATCGGTTAAGGAGTAGAACATGATTGATGGTTTTCAATTAGGTCCGCTTTACATTCGTTTTTATGGAATCATTTTGATGCTCGGCGCGGTCGCTGGCGGCTGGATGGCCACGCGCGAAGCCAAACGCCGCGGATATGATCCGGAGATCGTTTGGGATTTGTTGATTTATTTGATCATCGGTGGCGTGATTGGCGCGCGCTTATGGCATATCTTCACGCCGCCACCTTCGTCCATTGCGCAGGGCATTACCACCGAATACTATCTCACGCATCCGTTGGACGCGCTGGCTATCTGGCATGGCGGCTTGGGCATCCCGGGCGCAGTGATTGGTGGTGGAATTGCGTTATTCTTTTATACGCGCAAATATAAATTGAACTTCGCTGAATGGACCGACATCGCGGCTCCGGGATTGGCGTTGGGTCAAGCCATTGGTCGTTGGGGAAACTTCTTCAATCAGGAACTGTACGGCGCGCCGACCAATTTGCCGTGGAAACTTTATATTGATCCTCAGCATCGTCTGGCTGGATTTGAAAACGTTGCTTATTATCATCCATTGTTTGCATATGAATCTATTTTGGATTTGTTGAACATGGTGCTACTCTTATGGGTGGCTCGCAACTATGAGAGTAAACGCAAGAACGGTGATGTGTTCCTTGTTTATTTGATTGTCTATCCGATCATTCGCTTCTCGCTTGACTTTCTGCGGCTGGACGCTTCGCGCATCGCGGGCATCAATGCCAACCAAACATTGGTGGCGATTGTAGCTATTCTGGCTGTTGCACTTTTGAGTTGGCGTCATCGCAAGCCAAATGAAACAGCAGAAGCAGCCGCTCCATCCCTCGACCCTGAGCCTGTTTCCGTTGAAGTGGCCGAAGAACCGGCCCCCAAGAAAACCACACGGACCAAGTCAACCACTAAAAAAGCTTCGACTAAAAAAGTGAAGGAAGAGTAGAAGGACTCTTGTCTTATTGACGCGGTTTCCCCGCGTCGCTATAGTTCTGTCGGGCGTATATGATCGAAACCAACGATCTCAGCAAGCAATTCAATGATTTTTGGGCGGTCGAAGGCGTAACGATTCAAGTTCAGCCCGGCCAAATTCTGGCTTTGCTTGGGCAGAATGGCGCGGGCAAAACGACCACAGTCCGCATGTTGACCGCGTTGCTAAATCCAACGCGTGGTTGGGCGCGCGTCGCGGGGTACGATACTGTCCATGAGGGACAAAAGGTACGTGCCTCGGTCGGTGTGCTGACCGAGCAGCATGGCCTTTACATGCGCATGAATGGGGAAGAGTATCTCGATTTTTTCGGCGAAGTCTACTCTCTTGATTCACAAACGCGAAAGAAACGCAGTGATTATCTGCTCGAATATTTTGGTTTGGCGCAAGCGGCGCGGCGGCGGATTGGTGAATATTCCAAAGGCATGCGCCAGAAGCTGGCGTTGGCGCGCGCCTTGATGCATGAACCACCAGTGCTTTTATTGGACGAGCCGACTTCCGCCATGGACCCTGAGTCGGCTCGGCTGGTGCGAGATGAAATCGCCAGCTTGCGCTCGTCACATCGTTCGATTGTGATTTGTACCCATAACTTGGCCGAAGCCGAGGCGTTGGCGGATATTGTGGCGATTATTTATCGCGGCCGCATTTTGGTGCAAGGTACATTGGAGGAATTGAAGCAGCAAATTCTCGGCCCGGCTGAATATGAAGTGAAACTGTCCGAAGCATGGAACGCGGATCGGCTGGCTTTGCCAGAGGGCGTGACTTTAAATCAATTTGACGAGACCAGCTTTCGATTCCGCGCGGAGCGTCCACGGGAAGTGAATCCGCAATTGGTGCACGCGCTGTCCGAAGCTCACGCGTCCGTAGTTGCTCTTCAAGAAGTGCCGCGTAGTTTGGAGCAAGTCTATTTGAAAATCATGGCTGATGCACAAGCAGGCGAACATGCAATCTAGATTGCGGCTGGTATGGTTTGTGGCGCGCCGTGAGTTGCGTGATCAGCTTCGCGATTGGCGCGTGGTCTTTCCGTTGACGATTTTGACGTTGGGCTTTCCGCTCATCATGAATGAGGTGGCACGCGCGACGATTAACTTTGTGAATCAATATGGCGCAAATTTAGTGATTGATAGCCTGGTGCCATTTTCGATTTTGATCATCGGCTTTTTCCCGAACACGATTTCACTGGTGGTGGCGCTTGAGTCATTTGTGGGCGAGAAAGAGCGCGGCACTATTGAGCCATTGCTGAGTTCGCCGCTCGAAGATTGGCAGATGTATCTCGGCAAGTTGCTGATCGGTATCTTTACTCCGCTGTGCGCGAGCTATACATCGATTACGCTTTACCTGTTGATGGTTACACATCTGCGAGTCATGATTCCAAGCTGGCAGATCATCCTGCAATTGTATATGTTGACAACTGCTCACGCGATCCTGATGGTGAGCGGCGCGATCATTATCTCTGTGCAATCTACATCGGTCAAAGCCGCGAATTTGCTGGCTTCGTTTATCATCATTCCCGTTGCATTTCTTTTGCAGGGTGAAAGCGTACTGCTCTTTTGGGGCAATGGAAAAGTCTTGTGGCTGGCAGTGGTTGGCGTTCTCATTTTGGCGGCTTTGTTGATTCGAGTGGGAATCGCGCACTTTCAACGCGAGTATTTGCTCGGCCGCGAAATTGATACGTTGAACTTCCTTTTGATCTGGAAATCTTTTTGGCGTTCTCTCATGGATGGTGCTCATTCTCTCGGTGAATGGTATTCGCAAGCCGTTTTTCCTGCGACGCGTCGGCTCGCGGTTCCAATGTTATTGATGGTTGCGATTGCAATTGCCGGTGGTTCGCTTGGTTATGGTTGGGTAAATTCCAGCGCTCCGGCTTTGCTCAAGAATCTCTCGCCGAGTGATATGTCTAAGATGGCGCATCAGGTGCAGGATTCGCCTCGGCTGGCGCAATTGGGAGTCAGCCTGAATGTACCAGCGCTATTCATTCACAATGTGCAGGCCGTCGCGTTTATGTTGGTGGCAGGTCTGGTTTCGTTTAGCGTGTTGGGGATTCTGTTCTACATCGTAAATGTTGGTTTGATCGGCGGGGTTTTGAGTCTATTCGCCATGCTGGGAATTTCTCCGATCACACTTTTCGTAGCCGGACTTCTGCCGCACGGCATGTTCGAGATTCCGGCGCTGATGTTGGGCGGCGCGGCGGTTTTACGGATTGGTGTGGCGTTGGTCACGCCGCAAGTTGGCAAGTCTATGGGCGAAGTGCTGATTGAGTTGCTGGCTGATTGGGCAAAAGTTTTTATCGGTTTGATCATTCCTCTACTGGCGGTGGCAGCTGTGATTGAGACTTATGTCACGCCGGTTATTTTATCGACAATCTTTAAAAGGTGAGCTATGCCTAAGGCCATTATCCTCGGTTCATCTAACGCAATTCCATCCAAAGATCACGAGAACACACACATGGTGATTGTGGGTGACGAACGCGTGGTGCTGGTGGATTGTGTCAGTACACCGGTTTTGCGTCTGGAGCAGGCCGGTGTGGATTTTAACGACCTGACCGATATCATCGTGACTCACTTTCATCCCGATCATGTGTCCGGTCTCCCGCTTCTGCTCATGGACATGTGGTTGATGGGACGCAAGAAGCCGATCAACATCTATGGTTTGCATCACGCGCTCGACCGAGTGGAACAGTTGATGGGTTTTTATGAATGGGCTGAATGGCCGGACTTTTTTCCGGTAGCATTTTATCGCCTGCCAGCTTCTGAAATGGCAGTTGTATTAGATTGTCCCGATTTCAAAATCTTATCATCTCCCGTCCGCCACCTCGTCCCGACAATTGGCCTGCGTTTTGAATTTCGCCGCACGAAGAAGGTGATGGCGTATTCGTGTGATACAGAACCATGCGTGCAAGTCGTCCGTCTGGCAAACGGCGCGGATGTGTTGATTCATGAGGCGGCAGGCGAAATCTTGGGACATTCTTCTGCATCTCAAGCGGGCGAAATTGCCAGTCAGGCCGAAGTCGGTTCATTGTATTTGATTCATTATCCAACGGGCCGTTTTGAAAAAGAAGATCCGGTAGTCTGGGCGCGAAAGAAATATGAGGGCGAAGTCAAACTGGCAACCGATTTTATGACGCTGGATTTCTCGTAAAATAAAAAATCCCTTTTCAACGAAAAGGGATTTGGTTTTTAGCCTTACCAGCCTGATATATATTGTTCCCACTCATTATTTTCACTCACGTGCCGTCCGTAAAGATAGGTCGGGCTGGCAGGTGGTTCTTTTGGAATGTGCATGAGAACCATGTGTGATTCTTCCAGTTTGCGGCCGCCTTTACGATGATTACAGGATGGGCAGGCCGCTACAACATTTGTCCAAATATGTTCACCGCCCAGATGACGCGGCAGAACATGATCTACCGTTAGGCCGCCATCCCGCCGTCCGCAATACTGACAGGTATAATTATCGCGGCGAAAGACTTCGCGGCGTGTTAACTTGACGCGCGGTCGCGGTCGTTGGATTTGCATCTCGAGTCGGATCACAGAAGGCCGCGGGATGAGCTCTGATACGGTACGGATGTATCCCCGCCCGTTCGCAACCATCCCCGCCTTGCCTGAAAGGATCAAACCGACTGCCCGCCGCGTGGAACAAACATTGATTGGCTCAAAATTTGCATTGAGCACTAGAACAGGCTCATTCATAATGGCTCTGCAATGGGCACGATTATACTGCTTTTCGTAACCTGGCATGGCGAACTAGTTTAACGTGAGGTTAATCTGAAGGTTTTGATTACTGGCGGCTCAGGTTTTCTCGGCCGCGCGCTTTCGAAATCATTTTTGGCAGATGGGCATCAAGTCTGGGCTTTGAGTCGCGCGCCGCATAAAGCGCGCGTTCCTCAAGGTGTACAAGTTGTCTTTTGGGATGGCAAAACCGCGCAAGGTTGGGGACATCTTGTTAACGAAATGGATGTGATCGTTAACCTGGCAGGCAAGAGTCTTTCCTCATGGCCGTGGACGAAAGCTACGAAAAAGGAATTTTGGGATTCACGCATCAACGCGGGACGAGCAGTCGCGGAGGCGATCCGAAACGCGACTCATCGCCCGCGCGTTCTTGTCCAAAGCTCAGGCATCAACCATTATGGTTTGCGCGGTGATCTGGCTGACGAATCTACGCCGCCCGCGGGCGATTTTCTTGCGCGGCTCACGATGGAATGGGAAGCCTCGACGCGTTCCGTGGAAGACACGGGCGTACGACGCGTGATCACACGCTCAGCAGTGGTATTGGCGAAGGACGATGGATTGTTTCCGTTGATGTCCTTGCCGGTTCGGCTTTTCGTTGGCGGGCCGCTGGGGAGCGGGAAACAAATCATGCCGTGGATTCATCTCGCGGATGAAATCGGTGCGATTCGCTTTTTGATCGAAAACGAAAATGCGCGCGGCGCGTTCAACTTGATCGCGCCTGAATCAACGTCGAGCGTGGAGTTTATGCGTGGTTTGGGCAAGGTTTTGCATCGCCCGTATTGGTTTCCAACGCCCGCGTTCCTGTTGCGTATTGTGCTCGGCGAGATGAGCGTTTTGGTATTGGAAGGTCGTGCCGCGCAGCCCAAACGGTTGACCGAGTTTGGGTATCGGTTCCAGTTTTCAGGGCTGAACGAAGCGCTGGCCGATTTGTTTCCGAGTTGAACGTTTTTGTCGAATCAGTAGAAAAGGAGAAATTCCGTGAAACGCTGGATGCTACTTGTTATCTTATTGCTGGCCGGTTGCGCAAAAATGCCTGCGCCGCCGACTCTGTCTCCTGATTATTTGGGCGGGGCAACTCCTTATATCGCGCCATCTTATCCGACCGCGGCCGCGCAATCCATTTCGCCAACGCAAGCTGCAAACGGCGTGAATGTGGTTGTGAATCGCGCATGGCAGGATGGCAAACAAGTCAACGCGGATGTGTGCTTCACTTTGCCGGACGATTCAGACTGGTCGATTTGGAGCGCAAGTTTGAAATATGGTGATACCTCGCTGACTGAGTTCGGAACGACTCTGGTTAGTCGCCAATCGCCTGCGAACGGTCAGGCTGGCCAACGCTGCGATACGATTTATTTTTACGTTCCACCCGACGCCGATCTTTCAAATGTAATCGTCACCATTGATTCAATCGGCGCGCCGCCTCAGCAGGATGATTATTGTTCTGTGTATATGCCGAAGATTCAACAAGCTTTGTTGCAGCGCGGGATTGGCATTACGCTCAATTGTTCCACCGACGCGAACGGTGTGGCTTCCATGCAAATTACGGACAAACCGCCGGACATGACCGAACAGCAAGCCGAGGATATTGTGTATAGCGATGAGTTTTACACGATCAAAGGCCCGTGGGTATTTACGTTCAATCTGAAATAGAAGTGTTATAATCGCCACATGTTGAGCAAGCCTCACACTTCCTACGTTTATTATTTCCATCCTTAATTCATGCGATGGTAGATGAACGCGCCCACGCCATCGCGGGCGCGTTTTTATTTGCAATCATTTTCGGGAGAATGTTATGAACCTCGACGAACAAGTTGAACTCTTGATGCAGGGCACTGAATATGGCGATGAGGATTTGAAAAAAGCCATGGCCAGTGAATTGCGCGAACGTCTGGTGTTGGCGCAAAAGGAAAATCGCCCATTGCGCGTGTATTGCGGCTTCGACCCAACTTCTACGGATTTGCATCTTGGTCACACAATTCCGATGCACAAGCTGCGCCAGTTTCAGGAACTTGGCCACGAAGTGACTTTTCTCATTGGGAGTTACACCGCGCTGGTGGGCGATCCTTCTGACAAGAACAAAGCGCGTCCCGTCCTGACCGAGGAGCAAGTCGCCGCCAACGCGAAGACTTACGCCGACCAGGCTTTCCGCGTGCTCGACCACGAGAAGACCAAAGTCCGTTACAACGGTGAATGGCTTTCGAAATTGTCGCTTGTGGATTTGATTCGCCTCGGACAGAATTTCACGGTTCAGCAATTTCTGGCGCG
>DATKNJ010000158.1:0-3233 GCA_035541395.1 Anaerolineales bacterium | reverse complement strand
CGAAGCAGAATCAATTCAAAGTCCCGCATGAGGCGGTATAATCCCCGCCTGCCATATCATATCCGCAGGAATAATTCATGTCTCAAGAAAATCAAAAATCAGAAAGCGCACAATATTGGGAGGAGCACGTGCTGAGTTGGGAAGCCAGCGCGTATTTCAAAGACAACTTAAAGCAAAAGGCGAATTGGTGGGATGGACTCTCGACCATGTTCCGCGGCGACCGCATGTATGTGCGTATGAACGCGGCCTTGGAATTGCTCAAGCCGTTCCTCATCGACAAAACAGTTTTGGATGTGGGCTGCGCGTCCGGCCGCTTCGACTTTGAACTGGCGCAAGCCGGCGCAGCCAAAGTGATTGGCGTGGATATTTCCGCGACGGCGATTCAAAACGCGAACGAAACACGCGCCGCTTCAAACCTGACCGATAAGCTGGAATTCCGCGTGGAAGATTTGATTCATCCCAAAGCCCCCCTGCCCTCTGTTGACATCGTCACCGCATTGGGTGTGATCGAATATTTTGATCCAGCAGCGATGAAGATGTTCCTCGGCAATTTGAAAACTAAATATTTCCTCTTGGACTTTCCCAGCTTGGCGCGCAAAAAAGAATTCCCAACTTGGATTCTGAGACAGGTTTATATCCGCGTGAATCGATTGCCGGGCGTGTATCTTTATACATTGGAGGACTTCGCAAAACTCGCTGAACCATTCGGGTTCAAAGATTTGCGCGTGGTGGAACGCGAAAGATTTTATTACGTTACCAATCTGCCCATCGAGTGGTCGCTGTGACCGAAAAACTGGCCTGCATCACACTCGACATGGAATCAGATCATGGCGACCCGCAAAAGCACATTCGCCTATTGGAAAATCCAGAGTTCTATGAACGCTACATCGCGCTGATCAACAAATACAACGTGAAAGTGACCATGTTTACGGTCACTTCGTTGTTCGAAAGCTTTTGGGAAAAGTTTACAGAATTTGGAAAACGAATCCCATTGGAGTTGGGACCACATTCTGATCGTCACGATCCATATAACGCGTGCAGTCCCGAAGAAATTGGCGCTGCACAAAAAGCCTTTATAAAATATACCGGTTCTGCGCCGCTCGGTTATCGCGCCCCAATTGGACGAATCGACAAAGAAGGACTCGCCCACTTGATGGATTACGGTTATCGCTATGACGCCAGCTTGTATCCGTCAGTGCGACCGGGCGAGTTCGGCTACTTCAACTTGCACATGCCGAACGTTCCGTTTCGCATTACGCGCGGCGATGATTCGTTGATCGAATTTCCATTCACTTCGATCTCAACAGTTCGCATCGTATTCGGATTAAGCTACGTCAAATTATTGGGCTGGAATTTTTATTCAACACTTCTCAAGATTTTCGGGTTGCCAGATGTTGTTGTGTCCCTCTCACATCCGTATGATTTCTATAACCATCTCACTGCGGATGGATTAAGTGGCCTGGAAAAATTTGCCCTCATGCGCAACGCCCAGCACGGCTTCGATTATTTCGAAAATATGTTGATCGCGCTTCAAGAGCGCGGTTATCAATTTATCTTCGTCAGCGAGTTATTTCAACGCGTACAAGCGCAAACGAATCTAAAAAACCTCACCTGGGAAACCTGGCGATAAAACAAAAAATCCCCGTCTTCAGGGATCTTTGCTTCACACCATAATATTGTGTGCGCTGGGAGGGACTTGAACCCTCACGCCTTGCGGCACATGGCCCTCAACCATGCCTGTCTGCCAATTCCAGCACCAGCGCAGAGCAGGCGTATTATAATCGGCTTGCTTTGCCTGTCAAGCAGGGAAAATTTTTTCGGAGAGAACTCATGACTCGAATCGTTGTGGATGCAATGGGAAGCGATGAATTTCCACGCCCGGATGTGGAAGGCGCTGTGATGGCTGCCCGCGAATATGGAGTGGAAATCATTTTGGTGGGAGACGAATCAAAGATCAGGCCTGTGCTTGCTTCCGCGCAAGGAAGCGACAAGCTACCGATTCGCGTGGTCCACGCACCTGAGATGTTGACGATGCACGACAAAGGTGAGGAACTGGCTTTCAAAGCGCGCCACAAAGACGCGCAGAACTCGATGGCAATGGGCATCGACCTCGTCAAAAAGGGCGAAGCGGACGCGTTCGTCACGGCGGGCAACACCGGGGCGGGAATGGTCACGGCGCTGTTTCGGCTGGGCCGCATCCGCGGCGTGGATCGTCCTGCGTTGGCACCTGTCTTTCCAACTGCAACCGGAACCTGCGTGGTGCTCGACATTGGCGCCAATCCCGATTGCAAACCGGAGAACTTGTTGCAATTTGGAATCCTTGGCAGCATTTATGCCGAAAGAGTGCGCGGCGTGAAGAATCCGAAAGTAGGCCTGGTTTCAAATGGCGAAGAAGAAGGCAAAGGCAATGAATTAGTCAAAGCCGCAACACCTTTGTTTAAATCCTCCAAGTTAAATTACTTTGGCAACGTAGAAGGCAAGGAAGTCATCGGCGGCAAAGTGGATGTGGCCGTCACTGATGGCTTCGTCGGCAACGTGATGTTGAAATCGTCCGAAGCGGTCGCCAAGCTGATCGTCGACAAGATTCGTGAGACCATCAAAAATGGCAATATCCTCACCAAGATCGGCGGACTGTTGGTCAAGCCCGCGTTGGGAGAAATCAAAAAATTGCTCGATCCAAGTGAAGAAGGCGCCGCGCCTTTGCTTGGTGTGAACGGATTGGTCTTCATCGGTCATGGGCGCTCGGACGCGTTCGCGATTAAGAACGCCATCCGCGTAGCAAAGAATGCCGCTGAAGCCAATGTACTCGATGCCATGAAAACCGCTATCGAGCAGAGCTTGAAATAAGATTTTGGAAAGTGACTGATTTAGTGGCACTAAAGACAGCCGCCGAAAAGGCGAAGGACTTTTTTAAGAGAATATCGATTCCCGCTATTGTTGCGTTCGTAGCCACGCTTATTGTTCTTTTGCCAGATGACCCCAATAATATGGTATTGTCGTCCAGAGATCCGGGCGCGTTTCTCTATGTGGGCTGGCGACTCTTAAACGGTGGCGTGCCTTATGTAGACGCTTGGGATCATAAGCCTCCACTTGTTTATTTCGTGGACGCACTTGGCATTTGGCTGAGTCCGGCATCGTTATGGGGGGTCTGGATTTTGCAATTCCTGTTCATCGGCCTGACGATTTTTGTGGTTTACAAGACTCTGGAACAAACACTGGGAGTGTTACCGGCG
>DATKNJ010000157.1:0-14239 GCA_035541395.1 Anaerolineales bacterium | reverse complement strand
AGCATTAACAGGGATTTATTTTGGAATTGAGATGCTGTTTGTTCATTTAGAAATATTATCTTTGGTTCTGCGTGGTCGTCCGACAAAGTTATATAAAATGAGGCGATCTGAAGTTGAATTTAAACTAGAATTTGA
Organism: Anaerolineales bacterium; assembly: GCA_035541395.1. Lineage (GTDB taxonomy): Bacteria > Chloroflexota > Anaerolineae > Anaerolineales > Villigracilaceae > JACPVF01. The sequence goes on along the minus strand of DATKNJ010000157.1, from coordinate 14,104 downwards.
TGAAGTTCAATATACGCCTTACGAGTATAGCAAAACTAATCGTAAATTTCTTAGTTGAGAGAATCAACCAAGTTTTAATTTCAATGAAAACCTCTGACTTCGACTACCATCTCCCCGAATCCTCCATCGCGCAGACGCCCGTTGAGCCGCGCGATTCGATCTGTAGTGGCGACTTCAGTCGCTTTTTGGAGAACGGCTAAAGCCGTTACTACAGAGTAAAATTTTATTCGATCATGCCTTACGAGTATCGAAAACTGTCTCAAACGGAACGTCAGGAAGTGGTGGAAATTCGTAAGCAACGAGGATTCCCGCTTCATGCGCCGCCACATCCATTCCGCGACGAAGGTACATTTTTGATCACTGCGGCGAATTTCGAGCACAAGATGGTCATGACGGCCCCGGAAAGAAAAACTGAATTTCAAGAGATTCTGTTGCGCGGGTTCCATGAAATCAAGGCCGAAATCATTGGATGGGTGATTCTTTCCAATCATTATCATATTCTCGCGACGGTCGAATCTTTGAATTTGATATCGAGTCTTCTGCAATATCTTCATGGGAAGACGTCGCGTGATTGGAATTCGCAAGATGGCATGACAGGAAAGAGAAAAATCTGGTATCGTTTCTCTGATCGGCTGATGCGTGACGAAGCGCAACTTAATCAAGCTTTGAATTATGTTCACTACAATCCAGTGAAGCATGGATACGTAAAAGATGTTTATGATTGGCCCTGGTCGAGTCTTTTGACTTACGAAGAGGATAAAGGCAAAGAATGGTTGAGAGAATCTTGGAAGAAGTACGCGCCTCCAGCAGATTTTGGAAAGGATTGGGATGTGTAACGACTTCAATCGCTTTTGGAAGAACGGCTAAAGCCATTACTACGCTTTGAATGAAAACCTCCGACTTCGACTACCATCTTCCCGAATCCTCCATCGCGCAGACTCCTGTTGAGCCGCGCGATTCCTCGCGCTTGCTGGTTTTGAATCGCGGAACTGGAACGCTCGAGCATCGCATCTTTCGCGAGATCGGTGACTATCTACGCGCGGGGGATTTGTTGGTGATCAATCAAACGCGCGTCATTCCGGCGCGCATCTACGCGCGCAAATCCACAGGCGGACGCGTCGAATTGTTGTTGCTGCGCCGCCGCGATGAATTAACTTGGGAGGCTTTGGTCGGTGGAAAGGGCTTGCGCGTAGCCACTAAAGTTCAAGTGGAGAATGGGCCTCAAGCAGAAGTCAAAGAACTCCTCGCAGGCTCGGAGCGATTGATTCAATTTGCAGAGCCCATCGAGCCGTTCTTTTCAAAGATCGGCAATGTCCCGCTGCCGCCGTATATTCACGAAAAGTTGTCCGATCCCGAACGGTATCAAACAGTCTATGCGCGCGAGCCGGGTTCCGCGGCTGCACCAACGGCCGGTTTACATTTCACACCGCGCTTGTTGGATGAATTGAAGAGCAAGGGAATCAGAATCGCAGAAGTCACCTTGCATGTTGGGCTCGACACGTTCGCACCGGTCAGTGAAGATGATCCAACCGAACACAAGATTCATACGGAATGGTGTCAGGTCACGGCCGAGGCGGCGGATGCGATCCTAAAGACGAAGCAGGCTGGGGGACACGTGATCGCAGTCGGGACTACGTCTGTACGCACCCTGGAAACCTTCGGCAAAAAATTGAGTCCGTTCGCGGGACCGACCTCGCTTTTCATCCTGCCCGGTTATGAATTCAAAATCGTGGACGCCATGATCACGAATTTCCATTTGCCGAAGTCTTCGTTGATCATGTTGGTCAGCGCGTTCGCGGGGCGCGAGAAAATCCTATCCACGTATAGGACGGCCATCCAAGAGGGGTATCGTTTTTATTCGTTCGGCGATGCGATGTTGATTCTTTAAGTGTCGGGTGTCATGTTTCAAGTGTCAAGTACAATTGCACTATGACACTTGATGAGCTCAATCAAAAAATTATTGCTTGTCGTAAATGCCCACGCTTGGTGGAATGGCGTGAACAAGTGGCGCGCGAAAAACGCCGCGCCTATCGCGATTGGGATTATTGGGGCAAGCCGGTTCCCGGCTTTGGCGATCCGCATGCACGCGTACTTGTGGTTGGATTGGCTCCCGGCGCGCATGGATCGAATCGTACGGGACGTCAGTTCACAGGCGATGCTTCGGGAGTCTTTTTATATTCGGCTTTGTATCGCGCCGGATTTGCGAACCAGCCGACTTCGGTCTCGCGGGACGATGGCCTGACTCTGCACGATCTATATATCACCGCCTCTGGCCGCTGTGCGCCGCCTGCCAATAAGCCAACGCCCGAAGAACTCAATAACTGTCAGCCTTATCTCGAACGCGAGATTCAAATCCTTCAACCCAAAATCATTGTTTGTTTGGGTCGGATAGCTTTTGAGAGGGTGCTGCGCATATATTCGGCGCGAAATTCGGCTTGGAAGTTTGGGCACGGCGCGGCGTATCAACTGGATCATGGTACGTGGATCGTATGTTCGTATCATCCCAGCCAGCAAAACACATTGACCGGCAAATTAACTGTCGAGATGTTCGACGCGATTTGGAAGAAAGCAAAATCACTTTTGAAAGAAGCGTAAATGAAAACCACTTTGGTTGTTTCGGGCGAACCCGCGCCCGATTTTGAATTGCCTGATCTTGATGGCAATCTGATTCGCCTGTCTGACTATCGTGACCATCAGCTGGTTGTTTTGGCTTTTCTACGCGGCTTCATGTGACCGTATTGCCGCGCGCAGTTGGCGCGCATGCGCGATGACCATCAGGAGTTTACCAAGCGTGGCGCGGTGATTCTGGCTATCGGTCCGGATCGACTCGCTGAGTTTAAGCGCTATTGGGCGAATGAAAAGATTCCGTTCAGCGGGCTTCCCGATCCGAGTCATCAAGTCGCGTTTTTATACAAACAGGAAGTCAATCTCTTTAAGCTTGGGCGCATGCCGTTAGTGTGCGTTGTCGATAAAAACGGCTTTATCCGATTCGCACATTATGCCGCTTCGATGTCTGATATTCCTTCCAATGAAATTCTGCTCAGCGTAATAGATGAATTGAACGCGGCATCTAAAAACGCATGACAGACATTCATCTCGGACAAATTGCTTTCCTTGGCTCTGGCGAAACGTCGTTGGCGGGCGGCCGCATTTTTGAGTCGCTTGCGCGCCGTTTGCCTCAACCGTTGCACATCGCTTTATTGGAAACCACCGCGGGCTTTGAATTGAATTCCGATCAGGTCGCGGGCCGCGTCGGTGATTTTCTCAAGACGCGTTTGCAAAACTATAACCCGATCATCGATGTGGTTCCGGCTCGCAAACGCGGCACGCAGTTCAGTCCTGACAATCCCGAAGTCCTCACACCGCTTCTATATGCCGATATGATCTTCATGGGACCTGGCAGCCCGACCTATGCCGCGCGTCAATTAAAGGGAACTTTGGCTTGGGATATCATCCGCGCTCGTCACCGCCTCGGCGCGACGCTCGTATTTGCCTCCGCAGCCACGATTGCCATCGGCGCTCATGTGTTGCCCGTTTACGAAATCTACAAAGTTGGCGAAGATGTACATATGAAAGATGGTCTCGATCTCTTCGCAGATTATGGTGTGCATCTCTCGTTTGTCCCACATTGGAATAATGCCGATGGTGGACTCGATTTGGATACCAGCCGTTGTTTCATCGGCATGGATCGCTTTGCAGAATGGTGTGGGATGCTTCCGCCCGAAAGTACGGTTCTCGGTTTGGATGAACATACCGGCATCATCATGGATTTCCAAGCTGGTGAATGTGAGATCGGCGGCGTCAGCAGCGTTTCGATTGTGCGCGAATGCGATCCTGAGATTTTTCCATCAGGACATAAGTTTCCATTGAGCGAATTGGGAACCATTCGTTTGCCCGAATCAGCCGAAAGCGGAATCTCCGCGCAAGCTTGGGAGATGATCACGAACGCGCCGCCTCTTGAAGAAGATGGCCCACCGCATGAAGTGATCGCATTGGCTGAACAACGCGTGGCCGCGCGGGCGCGCAAAGATTTTGCCGCGTCCGATTCGCTGCGCGATCAAATTGCTGCGTTGGGTTGGCAAGTGCAGGATACGAAAGAAGGGCAAAAGCTGGTGAAAGGATAAAGAGTTTGCGGAGGATGTTCCTCCACAATTGATTTAATTGTCCGACAAAATGAGATAAAATACGCGTGGTAGTTTTCACAAGGAGAATCCATGCGCGCAGTTGACATCATCATCAAAAAACGCGATGGGGGCGAACTCACTTCAGAAGAGATCGAGTTTTTCATCCGTGGTTTTACGAATGGCGATATTCCCGATTATCAAGCCTCCGCTTTTGCGATGGCAGTTTTACTCAAAGGGATGACGCCTTTTGAAACCGCGGATATGACTCTCGCGATGGCAGGTTCCGGTCAGGTGCTCAATCTTTCCAATGTAGTGGATATCGCGGTCGACAAACATTCTTCCGGCGGCGTGGGTGATAAAACTTCGCTGGCGGTTTTGCCGATGGTCGCGGCTTGTGGCTTGCCGGTTGGGAAAATGTCTGGCCGTGGATTGGGCTTTAGCGGCGGCACGCTCGATAAGTTGGAATCCATTCCCGGCTATCGCGTGGATTTGAGCATCGATGAATTCAAGCAGCAACTCAAAGAAAAAGGACTCGTCCTCACGGGCCAATCTCTGGATCTCGCGCCTGCGGATGGAAAACTATACGCGTTGCGCGACGTGACGGGGACTGTGCCTTCGATTCCATTGATTGCTTCCTCGATTATGTGCAAGAAGATCGCAGCCGGTGCGCAAGCTATTTTGTTGGACGTGAAAACCGGCCTCGGCGCGTTTATGGAAACGCTCGACGATGCGCGCGTCCTGGCGGACCTGATGGTGGATATTGGCAAACTGGCTCATCGGGAAACGGTGGCTTTGCTTTCGGATATGAATCAGCCGCTTGGTCACGCAGTGGGCAACGCGCTCGAGGCAGTAGAAGCGATCGATGCGTTGCACAATGGCGGCCCGGCGGATTTCCGCGAACATTGTTTACACGTCAGCGCGCATATGCTCGTGCTTGGAAAGCGCGCCCGTGATTTAGACGAAGGCCGTCGTATGGCGGAAAAATCTCTGGCCGATGGCAGCGCTTTCGAGAAGTTTCGGATGCTGGTCATTGCCCAGGGCGGGGACGTTTCTTACGTGGATGATCCCTCCAAATTCCCGATTGCGAAGTTTATTGAAACGGTGAACGCGCCAAAAAGCGGTTATCTCTCCCAAATTCAGGCGCGCGAAATTGGGGAGGCTTCGGTCGCACTGGGTGCAGGCCGCGCCAAAAAGAGCGACCCGGTGGACCACGCGGTAGGCTTCGTGATCCATCATAAAGTGGGAGATCGGGTCGAAGAGGGTCGGCCTCTGTTTACGATCCATGCCAATGACGCCGCGTTACAGGCTGAGGCGCGGAGAAGAGTCGCTGCCGCGCACGTCATCCGCGACGAACCGGTGGCTCCACTTCCACTTTTTTACAATTAGGGCTTCTGGTCACTTGCATAATTCTTAAGAATCGGGCATACTTGTGCTTGGAGTGCTCGCATGGCAAAAGTATCGCTGCGTATCTACAACAAAGACATCGAACAACTCATTGACCAGGGCCATCAGGATGAGGCGATCGCACATTGTCGTCATATCCTGCAGACTTTTCCAAAGCATCTCGATACGTATCGATTGCTGGGAAAAGCCTATTTGGAAGCCAAGCGATATGACGAGGCGGTGGATGTCTTTCAGCGCGTGCTAATGGCTGTGCCGGATGATTTCGTTTCGCATGTGGGTATGAGCATCATCCGCGATGATCAAGGCAAGCTCGATGAAGCCATTTGGCATATGGAGCGCGCCTTTGAGTCGCAGCCCTCGAATGCAGCCATTCAGGGAGAATTACAACGATTATTTGGTCGGCGCGACGGTATGGAACCGCCAAAGATTCGCATGACGCGCGGCGCGCTGGCCCATATGTATGTGCAGGGCGAACTCTATCCGCAAGCTATTTCAGAAATCAAAGCTGTGCTTTCTCAAGACTCGCAGCGCGACGATATGCGCACGTTGTTGGCGCGCGCCTTCTTCTACGCGGGACAAAAAGCTGACGCTTCCGATATTTGCTCGCAACTTCTCAATCATTATCCATATTCCTTGGATGCCAACCGCATCATGGTCGAGCTCCTGCAGGGCAGCGACACGGTTGACGCGACGCAAGTGTATCGTCAACGCGTGAACGAACTGGATCCGTATGCTGCGCAAACGCAAGGCTCGGTTTTTCATTCCAGTGAAGTTTCTGATGCGGCTGTCAATTTGGAGCGGCTCGAATACAAAGGTCAAGATGTGCAAATGACCTCGGATTGGCGTGATACGGGAATCAACCTCGGGCCGCAGACAACGAATCAAGAGCCTGATTGGCTGAAGACGGATATCTTCGCTCCTGTTCCGGAAGAAAAGCCTGCTCCCGTTGCCCCTGCTTCTTCCGACATCCCGGATTTTTTGCGTGCAGCCGGTTGGACGGAATCCAGCGGCGCGCAGGAACAACCTATTTCATCTGATATCGGTTCCACACCGGAACCTGGTTTGGCTCCCGCGGAAATGCCGGATTGGCTCAAGGCTATGGCTCCCTCCGAAGCGAGTCAACCGCCGGCTTCGATTCCTGCTGGTCAGCCTCCCGCAGCGACACCGGCTCCGGCGAGTGACGTTCCCGATTGGTTAAGCGGATTTGGAAACGCGTCGCAGTCGAATCAAGAATCTGCTGATGTGCCAGATTGGCTCAAAGGTTTCACGGCTACGGAAACTACGAATCAACAACCTGGCCAGCCGGAAACTCCTGCGCCTGCAGGGGATGCTCCCGATTGGTTGCGCGGCCTTGAGAGCAAGTCAACGCAGCCCGGGCAAGAGGCTGCTTCTGGCAATATTCCGGATTGGTTGAAAAGCTTCGATGAGACCAGCGCAACTCCGGCTCAAGCGGCCCCTTCGGCACCGGCCCCTGTACAAGGATCCAAGCCCGTTGTGAGTAAGCCTGAACCAACGCCTCCAATGCCGCCAGTAACACCACCGACTCCTGCGCCTTCAATTTCTTCAACTCCTGCACCATCTGCAACTTTGGAAACTCTTGGCACTTCAGCCAAAGAGCAAGATGATGCGGTGGCGTGGCTCGAAAGTTTAGCTGCTAAGCACGGTGCAAAATCAGAAGAATTAGTCACTGATCCTAACGCGCGCAGTGAGAAGCCGCCCGCGTGGGTGGAACAAGCGCGCGCGATTGGTGAGAGCGAGGCGCAGTCTCCAGCGAAATCCATGGCGCAGCCTCCTGCGGAAGAGTCGACCCCTGTTGAACCAGTGGAGGCTCCCGTGGATGAAACCGGCATGTGGCTGCGCGGTTTAGGCGATGAGTTGACTCCAAAAGAAGAGCCTCCGGTACCGCAGCCCGTTGAAGAAGTTCCAGCTTTGAGTGCGGATGTGTCAGATTGGTTGAAGTCTCTTGATGAAGAATCTTCCAAACCGCCCGCGCCTGCTGAGCCCAAAGCAACTGCAGAGTTGACTCCGCCTCAGGAAACGGAACCAGTTTCCTTTTCCGTGGAAGGAGGCGTGGCCGAGTCGCCAGAGTTGTCCACTGATTTACCTTCCTGGCTAAAGGATTTGGATAAAGAGGAAGCCTCGCCGACTTCTGCTCCTGCACCTGGCGAGGGCATTCCTGAGTGGTTAAAAGGTGATACGGAAGTAGCGCCGCAGGAAACAGAGCGCATGACACCCATGGATTGGCATCCTGTTGAGGAACCTCAGGCGATGCCCGAAATGGAAATCCAACCTGAACCCGAGTTGCCGACTCCTATCGTTGAGGAACCTGTACCTACACCTGAACCGCCCGCGCCGAAAAAAGCGCCCGCTCCGAAACCGGCTCCTGCTAAAGCTGTGACTCAGCCAAGGCCTGTCGCGAAAGAACCTCCGACTTCTGCCGTTCGTAAGACCAGCATCTTGAGTCCGTCTTCAGATCCGGCGCTGGCTGCAGCCCAAACTGAAATGAATCGCGGCGATATTCCTGCGGCGATTGAGCATTACAACAAGTTGATTAAGAAAGGCCGCTGGCTGGAAGAGATCATCCGCGATCTGCGCGACGCGTTATATCGTTATCCCGTAGAAGTTACGATCTGGCAGGCCTTGGGCGACGCGTATATGCGCGCCAATCGTTTACAGGATGCGCTCGACTCTTACACCAAAGCGGAAGAGTTGTTGCGATAAGAAATAACATAACGAATACAATGGACACGAAGGCAGCAGTCTTCATTGAACTTCGTGTCCTTCGTGTTTAAGTAAGCTGTATAAATTTGATTTTTGGAGGAAATTGTGGAACGAACGCTCGTACTTGTCAAACCGGATGGAGTCCAGCGCGGACTGATCGGCGAAGTAATTGCCCGCCTTGAACGCCGCGGCCTGCGCTTGGTCGCTGCCAAGTTTCTGCAAGTGAGTCAACAGTTGGCGGAAACGCATTATGCCGTGCATAAAGGCAAACCCTTCTATGATGGTTTGATTTCATATATCACGTCAGCTCCGGTGATGGCAATGGTGTGGGAGGGACCGAACGCGGTGGCGGCTGTCCGCCAGACGATGGGCGCCACACGCCCGACCGAAGCTGCTCCCGGTACCTTGCGCCACGACTTCGCCCTCGAAGTTGGCCGCAATCTGACGCACGCATCGGATTCTCCCGAAAACGGCGCGAACGAAGTCGCTTTGTGGTTCAAGAAAGAAGAACTTGTAGATTGGAAACGCGACGTCGATAAATGGATCTTTGAAAAGTAAAGTAAATCAGACGGTAGTGAAAACTACCGTCTGATTTTTTATTTCATGGGCGCTCCTTTCTGTTGACCCTCTTTGATTACCCTGAAGTAGATGTGGACGTATCTTCTGGCACTGGAGTGGATGATGGCGCTGTTGTGGCAGTCGGCGGCGCTGGCGTTGCTGTGGGAGCGGTTGTCGCTGTTGCTGTCGCCGCGGCGGTTGTCGCGGTTGCAGCCGTGGTGCTTGTGCTGGCGGCAGTCGTTGCAGTAGGCGTGCTGGTGGATGCTCCGGTTGTGGGTGTATAGGTGGCTGTGGAGGTCGCGGTCGCCGAAGAAGTTACCGTAATCGTTACGTAGACTGTTTCGCCAAAGGCTATGTCGCTTGAATTGTAGAGTTTCCAATATCCGGTGTAAGTACCTGCAGTCAGGGGCGCGACCATATCGACAGAGACATCGATCGTCCCGCTCGGAGAAACAGATGCGGTGAGATCTGTGCTATCCCCACTCATATCATCGCCGCTAATGAAAGCGATGTAATAGGCTGTACTCCAGGTGCAGGTTCCAGCGTTTTTAAATGACCATGTTTTCGTGAAGCCTTCGCCTGGGTCTAGCTCAGTGCCGTCGGGAATCGTTACATCGCTGACGAAAGAGGAGTCGTCACAAGAGGAAGATGTAACGTAAGAAATATTTGTTGCAGTCGATGTTGGAAAAATACTGGAGAGATCGGTTGTGTCAGTTGGCCAAGGTGTGTTTGTTGGTAAAGGCGTCTCTGTCGTAACGGAGGAAGTTGGGTTGCCGCTGCTTAACGTCATGGCAACGGATGTGTAAACGCCATTGACTAAATCGCTTGGCGACTCTGTGGCAGTGCCTCCGCAAGCTGTTAGAAAAATGATTTGTGCCAGAATGACAGAGATGACTTTGATGTGTTTCATGACCGCGATTGTAGCGGTCGTTTGTAATCGGCCTGTTGAAAAAGTATGTGGAATTTATGTAAAACAAATCCGCAGACTCGAGTCTGCGGATGGTTGATAATAGTATCAAGGAAAGGCAAAAGTTGTTCACTGCACTCTCAGCAATACCTTTCCATCATTCCATAGTTCTTCCAATTGATAATACTCGCGTTGATCGGGCGAGAAGAGATGTACGATCACATCGCCGTAATCTACCAACAGCCAGCCATCGCGCGCCAGGCCTTCCTTCTTGCCTTTCTTTCTATGTTTCTTGCGTATTTCTTCCAGAATGGAATCGGCCAGCGCGTCCAGCATGCGGTCGCTGGTGCCGGTGCAGAGTACGAAATAATCGGTAAATGAGACGACATCTTTGATGTCAAGCAATACAATGTCTTCGCCTTTTTTATCTTCCAAAGCGTTGACGATTTCGCGGGCAAGTTCGAGCGTGTTCAGATTCACCTCTTTAAGATTTTAATGGCGCCGAAAATAGACGCGTATAAATTGAACCAGTCGGTTGAAGATCGCTTTTGAATAAATGCACGGCAGTTATATTCGTGCGGCCGATCTGGCCGACGTGAGTCGCTTCGAGTGCGGCGCGCAATTTTTGTTGATCTATCGCAGACAAATTTTGTTTGACGCGTCCAATTGTTAGATGTGGAGAGAATGGGCGCTCCTCAGCTGAATATCCCAGCCGCGCCGCGGCGGACTCGATGCTACGTTGCAGCACCTCCAACTCGGCCGGGGCTTGGATCCCGATCCAGATCACGCGCGCCCGCCTCGAGTTCGGGAAAGAACCGAGTCCTCCAATTTGGAGCGAAAAGCCGGGGTGTTGAGCCGCCTCTTGAGTCAGCATCTGAGTCAGGAATGGGATGTTCGTGGAGGAGACATCGCCAAGAAATTTCAGTGTCAAATGAAGGTTTTGAGTCGCCACCCAACGTACTGCAGAATCGGTTGACTGCCGCAGGCCAGTGGTTTGTTGATGGATGGCGTCTTGAAGTTGAGAGGGGATTTCAAGTGCGATGAATGTGCGCAGAAGACTCATTTACGCAGGACTGCCGCCCGTTTCCAGTACACTTTCCACAGCCTGACGAAGATCGAGAAACCCGACCGGTTTAGTGAGATATAACGAAGCGCCGGCATCGAGTCCGTTTTTGATGTCGGTGGGCATGCTTTTCGCCGAAACAACAATGACCGGAATTTTGGCCAGGCTCGGTTCGCGGCGCATGAAGCGCAATACTTCCAAGCCGGAGATGTCGGGCATCATCACATCGAGAATCACCACGTCTGGTTTTTCGCGCTGGATGGCGGGCATGGCCGGGCCGCTGCTAAACATTTTGACCACCCGGTAACCGCTGACGCGCATCATCTCGGCAAACAGCTCCGCCGCGTCGGCTTCATCTTCGATAATCATCACTGTTCGTTGTGGAGAAGTCATACAGGTCTAAAAATAGCATAAGAGAGGCGAAAAGGCAAGAGGCAGGTTCGCGGTAAGAAAGGGTTTTGCTTTGCTGTCTGAATGCCAGAAACTTCCTGGAGGATGTATGAGCGATTTAACAGAATTCCGCAAGGAGAAAGATGGTTTCTTTGGAGGCCATCCACAAAGCCCATTGACGCGCGAGCAGAGGCGCGACTTTCATGGGCTGAATTATTTTCCTGAAAACAATGATCTGCGAATCGAAGTAAAGTTGGATGAGTTTCCATCTAAAACTCAAATGGAAATGCAAACCACCACTGGCGATGTGCAAACCTATGAAAGATTTGGCCGCTTTCATTTTCAGGTCGATGGTCAGGACGCGGAGTTAACGATTTATCGAAACGAGAACGGATTTTTCCTGCCCTTTGTGGATTCACAAGCTGGAAAGGAAACGTATCCCGCGGGACGTTATCTTGAACCTGAACCCTTGACCGGCGGCCGCTTTTTGGTGGATTTCAACTTGGCTTACAACCCGTATTGCGCGTACAACGAGATGTGGTCCTGCCCGATCACACCGCCTGAGAATCGACTCAAACTGCCGATTCGTGCGGGCGAGAAGATATTTCACTAAACAGCGTGTCCATTAAATAAAAAATGAGCTCACACCGAGTTCATTTTTTATTTTGCTATTTATCTTTCGTTTCTGATTTTTCAAGGATCTCAAGCAAGGCCTGATACTGTTCTGAGCAATCGTTGCAGGTGTCCAAATGCTCCTTGATCAAAGGCATTAGCTTGGCTGCATCTTCGCCTTTGATCTGAGTCTCTGCATATTGATCTACGATCTTGTAAACGTCATTGCAATCGCATTCATCGTCATGCTTCATTTGCAGTGAGCGGATTACATCTCGGATCAATTCATCAGAGATTTCAGCTTTCTCTTTATGAAAAAGTCCTCGAAACCATTGCATCACATCTGTCATAGGGTAAAACCTGAATTCTTGATGGTCAACCTTGGAAAATTCTTACTTACTTTCAAATGCCGCGAGGACATCTTGCGCCTCGAGATCTTCCAAAGCCAGGCGGCGTTTCAAGCGCAAACGGGCATCGTGCAATAATTTGTATAGAGCATTGCGATTCGTCTTCATGCGACGTGCGGCTTCTTCCATCGGCATATCCTGAACGCCTAAAAGAATAAGAGCTTGCCTTTGTTTTTCGGTCAACTCTTCGTCCAGAATGCGGCGGACGCGCGCCAGCATGTCGTCGCGTTCGGCGCTGGTTTCCGGTCCGGCCTGTGGGTCGGCCATCAGCCCCGCGGGCGCGGGATTTTCTTCATTGTCCACCAATTCATCGAGGGAGGAATCCTGCCAGCGTTTGCGCCGCAGTTCGGTCAGCGCGATGCGGATGGCGATCTTATGTACCCAGGTGGTAAACATGCTGCGTCCCTCGAACGTGTCCAGCTGATCGAGGACGCGCAACAAAGTTTCCTGTGTCACTTCTTCGACGAGAGGAGCGAAAAGCGGATCTTCCGGAGAGAGCCAGCGCGAGAGCGCGTAAGGTAAACCTTTTTGGACGACCTCGCGCAAGTCGGCTAATGCTGCTTCGCGGTTTTCTCCATTTGACCGTAAATCGGCGAGCCAGGTTTCATTAGTACGGGAACTCATTATGTGAAATTATACTCGAATGGTTGAGAGATGAATATTGGATAATGGCGAAGCTATAGATCATACTAGGACATAACTCATGCTTGATTTTGATTAATCAGCGTGCTAATATCGTTTAGAAACAATCTAGAGACAAGAGGCCAAATGATAAAAAAGATTATTGGTTTGCTGGTTTTGTTTTTGCTTTTTGGTTGTTCTACGTTACCTGCCACTAACACTGCCGGCGTGCCTGCCGGACCGACAGCCTCATCTGCCGATGCGCCGTATTTGCCGAATCCAGCTTGGCAGCCAGGGGCTACCAACCCGGATGTAACGCAAGATAATATTCAATCAACGATTTGTGTTAGTGGATATTCATCGAAGATCAGGCCGCCTGTTTCTTACACGGATAATCTCAAGGTCCAGCAAATCGCGCAGTATGGATTTAGCGATACAAATCCGGCGGACTACGAAGAAGATCATTTGATTTCGCTTGAGATTGGCGGCAATCCAACAGATCCGAAGAATCTGTGGCCTGAACCGCGACACTCTACTCCGTATAATGCCTCTACGAAAGATAGGCTTGAGAATGAACTGCATAAGATGGTCTGTGATGGTCAGATGCAGTTGGCTGATGCGCAACAGGCCATTGCCACCGATTGGGTCGCGGCTTATAAACAGTATGTGGGTCAATCGCTTATCCCGGTAACGGATGTCCCAACTGAGCCTTAGACTCTTGCTATTCACAAAGACCGCTTATAAAGCGGTCTTTCAATGTCTCAGATTTCGGATTGATGTACTACAACGCCCGTTGGCCGCGAAGCGTCCCCGAAAGGGGATATGACCCGGCCCTGGGCCGCTTCGCGCAGGCGGATACAGTTGTGCCCGGCGGCGTGCAGGGATATCATCGCTACGCGTATGTCAACAATAATCCGGTGCGATATAACGATCCCACAGGGCATAGACTTACGCAGTGTGGCCAGGATGGTTCAGAATGCGGAGGTGGTTCAGGTGGCGGGAACGGTGGAGGTGGTGGATGGCAGAAACCACAAAGAGATGACAGTACAAATTGGCTAACCTGGATTTGGAACAATTATCAACAAGGCTGGGGTAACTTCAATAGTGCATGGTCCATTTATACGAACCCCAACGCATCGATTCTTGAGCGAATGGGCGCACGATATTATATGGGTGCATGGGGAAGTGCACATCTTATGCTTGCCGGCGGAGTGACAATGCTTACTTACGGGGCAATTGTGCCCGCAGGTGAAGCGTGCGCTATGAATGCCAGCTGTGAAGATGAAGTGGGACAAGC
>DATKNJ010000156.1:0-3976 GCA_035541395.1 Anaerolineales bacterium | reverse complement strand
CGTGCGCCTGACCTTACGCTTCACTGTGGTATTCGTTGTTCTGTTTGTCCTGACTTCATTTGCGCTTCCCCTTTACTTCCGCGGCCCATATCCGCACCCACCCGGCCCGACATTTGATAAGGCTGTCAGCAAGTTATATCTGCACGAGATCGATAACCAGCACCCCGCGATGGTCCTGCTGGGTGATTCTCTCCTGACCAAAGATGTGGACGCGCCACAGATTCAAAACGCGCTCGGCCTTTCTACGTATAAGCTGGATATTCCCGGCTCTTCTTCCGCACTGTGGTATCTCATCACCAAATCCAATATCGTCCCGGCGGGTTCACCGCCGCGTTATTTGATCGTCCTGTTCCGCGACACGATTCTGACCGCACCGACTTTCCGCACGACCGGGCCATACTTTGGAATGATCGATAAATTCGCCGCGCCGACCGATACCTTGCTGACCCAACGCGCCTATCTCGCGGACTTGAACCTGCTTCAGCCTGCGATGGAAGAATACCTGCCGCTTTATACCTATCGCAGTCAAATGCGCGACTCGCTGGACGCGGCTTTACGTCACACCGTTCCCGCGCTAACGGGTTGCGATCATGATTGCGCGGATGGTGCCATGCAGGATGCGCTTGGTGATATCGCGCCGCAAGCGTATGCGGCTTCCATCGTCCAGGCCGAGCAGGTGCTCTATGCAAACGAAGAACTGAATTTCTCTGCGCAAGTGAATCGCTCGTTCCTGCCGGAGATAATTCAACTGGCGCAAAGCCGCGGCATTCAACTCATCTTTGTGCGTGCCCCCACGAATATCTTTCCCAATGAGGCCTCCAAACCGAAAGGCTTGGAAACGTATATCATTGACTTGAAAGATTATCTGGCGGCGAAGCAGATTCCGATGATCGATCTCTCACATGTAAAAGGAATCGGCCCCGCACAGTTTGTCGATCCGCATCACATGACGTTGGAGGGCAAAGCGATTTTCACGCAGGCATTGGCAGAAGCGTTGAAGGGATATGTAAAATAACGGAGATGTGGTTTCGATACGCGCAGAACGCTGCTCAACCAACGCCGCCGTATCGAGACCACCAGAAAACATAAAACAATAGAGGTATCCAATGGAAAAAGAATTTTTACCGAAACGCGCCATGAGCATTCACGCGCATCCTGATGACCAGGAATTTACCGTAGCCGGGACTCTGGCCAAATGGGCCAAAGCCGGTTGTGAGATCGTCTCGGTGATTATCACCAGCGGCGACTCGGGCTCGAACGATCCATCGAAAGATGGAAACTATAAGCCCACGCTGGCGGCTGTGCGCGAGGACGAACAACGCGCGGCCAACGCGGTGCTTGGCATCAAAGAGACGGTTTATTTGCGTTATCCCGATGGCGAACTCGAAGCGACGATTCCCTTGCGTAAAGAGTTGACGCGTTTGATCCGTCAATACAAACCGGAGGCCGTGGTCACTGGCAACATGGAAGGCGCGTTCTACGGCAGCGATTACATCAATCATCCCGATCACCGCGCCGCGGCCGAGGCCGCCACGTACGCGGTCTTCCCGTCCGCGGGATCGCGGCTGTTGTTCGCCGACCTGCTTCCGGCGGGGTACGAACCGCACAACGTCAAACGGTTATATATCCACGGCACGGAGAAACCCGATACGTGGGTCGATATCAGCGCCGAGATCGAAACAAAGATTCAAGCCTTGCGTAAACACGCGAGTCAACTCGATGAAGATCCCGATAAGATGATGCACGAGTGGGCGGCGGAGGAAGGCAAAGAGAAAAGCCTGGCGTTTGCCGAGGCCTTCAAGGTGATGATTTTGGTGAGAGACGAGGAGACAGGGTGAGCTTCACCAGTTTTGATTTTTTGATTTTTCTGCCGGTTGTTTTTGCCGCGTATTGGCTGATGCGCGAACGCCGTTGGCAAAACGCGTTGCTGCTGGTCGCCAGCTATGTGTTTTACGCGTGGGTGCATCCGTGGTACGCGATTCTGTTGGGCGCTTCCACGCTCATCGATTATTTTTTGTCGCGCGGCATCGAGGCACAGCCCGGACGCAAGCGCACTTTCTTGTGGTTGAGCCTGTTGGTCAACCTCGGCGTGCTGGCGTTTTTCAAATATTATGATTTCTTCAGCCCCGCGCTTGCGAATGCTTTGACGAATCTTGGTGTAAAGGCCGACTCGTTATTGGTGCAAATCCTTTTGCCCGCGGGCCTTTCGTTTTACACGCTGAAAAAAATGAGTTACATGTTCGATGTCTCGAACGGGACTCAACACTCGACTCATTCACTGATCGACTTTGCTCTGTACGTTTCGTTCTTTCCGCAGATCGTGGCAGGCCCGATCGACCGCGCCCGGAAACTGCTCCCGCAATTTGAAGCGCCGCGCGTCTGGAAGGCCGACCTGTTCTACAACGCCTGGCCGCTGCTCGTGATGGGCTTCTTTAAAAAGATCGTCATCGCCGATAGCATCAAAGTCATCGTGGATCAAATCTTCAGCTTGAATGCGCCGAGCGGGATCATGTTATGGTCGGGTTCGCTTGGATTCACGTTGGAAATCCTGGCAGACTTTTCCGCCTATACTGACATTGCGCGCGGTATCGCGCTCTTGTTGGGATTTGAAACGTCCGAAAACTTCAACAATCCATATCTCTCTTTAACTCCCACAGATTTTTGGAATCGCTGGCACATCACGCTTTCCACCTGGCTGCGCGATTATATTTTCTTTCCAACCCGCCGCGCCTTGATGCGCGCCCGCGTGCGAATCCCCGATGTGTTGATTCAAACCATCCCGCCGATTCTCACCATGTTCCTGAGCGGATTCTGGCACGGCGCGGGTTGGACGTATGTGCTGTGGGGCTTGTATTACGGCGTGTTGATTGCAGGTTATCACATCATCGGGCTTGGCGGCAACTGGAAACCGAAAACACTGTGGAGCCGAGGGCTGGCCTGGCTGGTGATGTTCGCCTTGATCGTCTTCGGTTGGGCCATGTTCCGCGCCCCGTCGCTGACATGGCTCTGGCATTCGATCTTTCAGGTTCCGTTCGTCAAAGGCCGCAACGACTTTGTCGTTTCGTTGATCGCGCTTTCGATGGCGTTCGTCTACAGCCTGCCGTTATGGATCAAGTTCGGGCTCGATAAATATCTCCCCAAAGATAGCTGGCTGCAAGCAGTGTTCTATGCGCTGGCGGCTGCGGCCATCCTTGTGTATATCAATTCGTCCTCGCCGGATTTCATTTATTTCCAATTCTAACCATGCGCTTGTTCTTGCGGACGTTTCTGCTTTTTCTTTTGTTGGTCGCCTATACGTGGGTGGACTATCCGAAACGATATAACATGCAGTTCCCGCGTGAACCGGGCCCGCGCTTCGATCATCAGATGCGCGAAACATATATCAACATGTTGAACGAGCAGCATCCCGATCTGGTTTTGCTCGGCGACTCTACTCTCAATCACGGCGTGGACCCTCAACTGCTGGAACAACTCACCGGCAAAAGCATTCTCAACATCGGCATCGATGGTTCCGCTTCGGCGCTGTGGTATCTGGTCATCAAGAACAATCTCACCGCGGCGCAGTTCAAGCCAAAATATATTCTGATTGTTTTCCGCGATTCGATTCTCACTGCGCCCGGTTATCGCGTGCAGGGCAGTTACTTCACGCAACTGGACGAGTTCGCGTACGCGCACGAGCCTTTGCTATTGCAGCGTTCTTTTCTCAATGAGATGAATCCGCTCGAGTACGCGGGCGAGAAATATCTCCCGTTATATGGCGCGCGCTCGAACGTGCGCGGCGACATCGACGGCTTCGTGCGTTATTCGTTGACCGGTCTCGCGGGCTGTGACAAGGATTGCACCGACACGGGCATGTATTTGACGTTTGGCGGCGCGGACTTGCAACAGGGAGAGCTTCGTCAGGCGGTGGCCGCCGCCGAGAGTTATCTGTATACGCAGCAGCATTTGGACTTCCATTCGCAAGTGGATCAATCGT
>DATKNJ010000155.1:0-13066 GCA_035541395.1 Anaerolineales bacterium | reverse complement strand
GTAGGTTGAATAACCAAGGCAGTTCGCTCGTTGAAGTTCGTATGTGGAAACGCCATAGTTGAACGCGATATGGAAAAGCGTATCGCCGGGTTGCACAATATAACGTATCCATCCGAACGGCGGCCCGCACGGGATTAACGTGTTGGTCGGCACAGGCGGAACATAGAGAATGGTTCCGGGAATCAGGCTTTGTGTAAGCAGACAATTGGCCGCAGCAACCTGATCCGCTGTGGTTTGGTATCGCAGCGCCACGCTGGCCAACGTGTCATTGGGTTGTACGACAACGCCGATCCATCCGGAAGGCGGCGTGCAAGAGGAAGGTAATTCAGCCGTGTTGGTGATAGCCGGCTGTGGAGTGTCCGATGGGGTGATTTGGACCTCTGCAGTTGCAGTGACTGTTAAAAAAATGGGCGCGGTCGGCTGGCTTTGGGTCGGGGTTAGAGGCGGAGGCGAATAACTTTCCGCAATAGATAAGGAAAGTCCTCCGATCACCAGCCCAAGAGAGACCACGGAAAGTATGATCGCTGTCCCGAACTGGCGTACCAACTGCATTTATTTCTTCCCCTTGCTCATCACCGGCCATTCAAGGCGATTCTCTTGCGAGATGGGCAATAACACACTAAACGTGGAACCAGCGCCCGGTTCACTCTCGATCCAAATGCGACCATGTTGCGCCTCAGTGAGAGTCTTGGCAATGGAAAGTCCCACGCCGGTATCACCCACACCTTGAATCAAAACATTATCGGCGCGATACAAACGAGTGAAGACGCGCGGGATATCTTCTGCCGCGACGCCTCCGCCAGTATCGCTGACCTGAAGAAGGACGAAATCCTGATCCCGTTCGCTCTGCGTCTCGACCTTGAGCCTGATCGTGCCTTCGACAGGAGTCGCCGACCCCGCGTTTTGTAACAGGTGAACGAGAATTTGTTGCAAGGCTTCGCGGTCGGCGTGAATAGGGGAAAGCTTTTTCGGCAAGTCTAGATGGATCGAGATATTTTTCTCGCGTATCTGGCTGCTGGTGTAACTCATGGCATTGTCGATGATCGCGTTCAAATCCACGGACTCGGGCTTGAGATCGGCCAAACCGGTTTCCAGCGTATTCAATTGAATCATGTCTTCGATCAAATTGCCGATGCGCTCGGTCGAGGCCTTGATACGTTCCACGAATTTGCGTTGCAATGCGCCGAGAATGCCAACCGATTCGCCGAGTAATAAATCGGTGTAGCCAATGATGGAGGACATCGGCTGGCGCAACTCCTGCGAGATCGAAGCGATCACCTCGGCTTGTTCTGTTGATTTGGCTGTCGAACGGCCCTTTTCCAGCTCGAGGACTTTGGCATTCGCCTCAGCCAATTGGTTTTTCAAACGCGCTTCTTCTTCAAGGGAAGCGCGCAATTCCTTCTCGATCTGTTCGATGTTTATGGTTTGCAAGCCTTTGGCGTTCGTCCGCAGACCGGTGTTTTCCTGTTGCAACTGCTCGATGATCTTTTGAGATTCTTCCTGCGCAGCCATCAGTGCCGCGAACTCTTGCACTTTGTTATTGCTCTTGCTTTCTTCCAGTTGTTTCAGTAAATCCTGACTGCGCTTTTCCAACTCTTCAATGCGTATCTTGGCTTGCTCGAGAGTTTGACGCGTTTCTTCGCCCTGCTGCTCGAGTCGATTCATTTTTTGCGTGCGTTGAATGATGGGAACGACGGATGTCGCGATGTTGGCAAGGAAAGCCTGATCTTCAGCCGTCCACAGACGATTCGAATAAGGCGAAAGCAGCATCAAGCCGCCGAGAATATCTTTTTCAGGCGTGATGATTGGCACGCTTAATAAATGGCCCGGATTGCTCAACCCGAGCATTTCGCCCAATCCTTTGATGTCGGCCGAAGTGCTGCTGGCCGGCATTCGTAACGGGCGTCCGCGCTGGATCGCGTTACTCAACATCGGAATCACTGTTTTATTCAGGCTGCCGCCTTCGAGCGTATCTTCGCGGATTAAATCATATCCGCCCGCGAGTAGTAATTGATTCTTGTTATCCGTTAAATAAATGAGAAAACACAAATCGGACAGCATGGTCTGCGCGATGGCGCGCGTCAGCAGTTGACTGATCTTGGTCGGGTTCGATTCGGCCGCCAACGCCAACATCGAATGGAATGTTTTCGGATCGGTGCTGTATCGCCGGCGTTCGGCTGGAGGCGGCGTGCTATCCTTTTCTTGTTTTTCCGAGCTGGCCGGAGTCGGTGTTGCGACAGCAGTTGCGCGCGGCTGGGCTACGACATTTACAGGCGCTTGGAAGCGTTGAGGCAGAGTCATCAGAATCGGATAAGCGGCCATGTACATCAATCGTACTGCGCCGGAGTAATTCCCAGCGCCGAGGAAGATCAAATGTCCCGCGTGACCGAGGAACATCAACCCCAAAACGGCCAAGCCATTCCAATATCCGTTCGGACGGCGGATGAGTAGAGTCAACGCGCCGAGAGTCAAAAAGGCCAGCGCTGCGATTTGCCAAAGCCATTCGTCGATGGTTTGGTTATAAGTGGTAATGGAAGATTGTGGCGCCCAAGATAACAGACTCAAACCGGTGATGGTCAGAATCAAAATGAAAAGCAGGATAACGGTTGAGTCAGCAATGCGGCTGGGCTCGGGAAACGCCCACAGCCAGGTGATGAGGATGATGCTAAAGAGGCTGAACGCGCGGTCGAGTGGTGGCAGGCCGGCGGTCGGATTGATGATGCCCTGCCAACCGAGTCCGCTGAAAGCGAAGAGCAGGAACTGTCCGAGCAGCAGAAGTCCCAAGCCAAGCATTGTCCGCCGCGCTTGCGGGAACTCGCTGGAGCGCCAATGATTGAATGCCAAATAGAGCGCGAACCCGATGGAAAATTCCAATGCAAAGTGATAAAAAAGATTGCCAGGTTCCGCAGTGAGGAAAGAAAAAATTTGATTCAGCAGCGAGTCCACAGAACGATTATACTGCCAGTCATTGGAATTCGGCGCAGGCATACGCCGACTATAATTATCTCATGCGTTGCATTCATCCCATAGTTTCAATTTCATTGATTTTTTTGCTTTTGGCGGCCGCGGTTTTGGTGCCTTTTTTCGTTTCGGGTGATTTGGATGTGAGTCGCGGCGACTCGGCTAACGCCGCGGGAGATTACACGAGCGCGTCCAGCGCGTATCAGGCCGCGGCGCAGCGTTTATTCTGGCGCGATGACTTATGGGAAAAGGCTGGCCTCGCAGCCTTTAAAGCCAACGAGCCGCAAAACGCAATCCTGTTTTTGCAAAAGGCAAGTCATCTTTCAGCGCAGGGATGGTTGGCGCTTGGCCAGGCGTACACACAAAACAAACAATTCGACTTGGCCATCGGCGCATATCAATCAGCGCTCACGAAATACGGCGCATCACCACAAGCCTATGCCGGTTTGGCACAAATTTATTATCAGCGCGGGGAACTGGATGCCGAACGTTTGGCATTACAAAACCAGCTTTTGCTCGCGCCCCAGGACGCGGCTGCGCAATATCGACTTGGACTTTTGCTTTCGCTGACCAATATTCGATCCGCAATGACTCATCTCCAACTCGCCTCGCAACTCGACCCTGAATATGCTTCCGTTTTCCAGACTCTACGCACTGCTTTGGATTTGGCCGAACTGGAACCGAGCGAATCGGCGCGGCTTGAAACCCTCGGCCGCGGACTCGGTTTGGTCAACGAATGGACGCTGGCGGAAGTCGCTTTTCAGGAATCGGTTGAAATGGACGCGAATAACGCGGAGGCGTGGGCCTGGCTTGGTGAGTCGAAACAACATCTCGGTGAGAATGGACGCGCTGAGTTAGATCGCGCTTTGTCCATCAATCCGCAGTCTGTAGTGGTGCGTGGACTGCGCGGGTTGTATTGGAAACGTCTCGGCGATGACCGCAACGCATTGGCCGAATATCAGGCTGCGGCGCAGATCGAGCCGGATAATCCGGCTTGGAAAGCCTCAATCGGTGAGACCTACGCGCGTCTAGGCGATTTGGTTTCGGCGCTGGCCGCATATCAACGTGCGACTGAGATCGCCTCCTCAGATGCAACGTACTGGCGTTTGCTGGCCACTTTTTGCGCGCAATATAGCGTGCGAGTTGACGATGTGGGATTGCCTGCTGCGCAAAAAGCGGTGGAGTTGACTCCGAATGATCCATTGGCGCTGGACGCGTTGGGTTGGTCGCAGTTGAGTCTTGGACAGTTTTCTGCGGCGATTGAAACTCTGCTTTCCGCACTGAAAATCTCGCCGGATTTGGCGGCCGCGCATTTGCATTTGGCCCTGGCTTATTTGCAAAGCGGTGATCGCAACGCAGCCTACGATCAATTGGTGCGCGTGCAGAAGCTTGATCCGCAAGGCGTATATGGTCAACAAGCCGCGCAGATTTTGAAACAATATTTTTCTCAGTAGGGACACAGCATACTGTGCCCTTGCTCACTCACATGATAAAATTTCGACTATGAATCTTCAACGCCCGTTATTCTTTTTGATCTCGATCTTTTTACTTACTTCTTTGGCTTGCGGACTTCCTTCGATACCAAAGTCACCACAGCCAACTTCCACTGCGGCTGTATCCGGTAATGTTTTATTTCAAGATGACTTTTCCAACACTTCCACAGGTTGGGATCGTCAGAAAAACGACGAAGGCGCGATGGATTACGATGCGGGCGGTTATCGCATTATGGTCAACGCGCCGCAGACCAATTTTTGGTCCACACCGCATAAGGATTTCACAGATGTGCGCCTCGAAGTGGACGAAGGGAAATTGGGCGGCCCGGATGAAAATCGTGCCGGATTGATCTGCCGCGATACAGGCGATAACTATTATTTCTTTATGATCACACATGATGGATTTTATGGCATTGGCATTTTCAATGATGGACAAACGGCTCTGCTGGGTCAAAGCGAAATGCAATCGAGTGTCGCGATTCACACTGGAGTTAACATCAATCATTTGCGTGCCGATTGCGTGGGCGATACGCTGACGTTTTACGTGAACGGTCAGAAGGTTGCTCAAGTGCATGATCCCACATTAACACACGGCGATGTCGGCCTGATTGCTGGAACGTTTTCACAGCCGAATACCGATGTCATCTTCGATAATTTTGTTGCCATTCAACCTTGAGATTCTATGTTCCTCGCGAATCATCTTTTGAATCAAGGTGTGACGGATTATCTGCGAAAACAGGAACGATCAGCGATTCCAATTGCCTCGCCGGATAGTGCGCCTGAACCATACTTAAGGCAAGGATGCCACCCGGATATTGTCCAAAGAGTTTGGGATCAGTTAGGTTCAGTGTTGCCTCAAGACAGTCGCTGTCTTGTATATGGAATTCCCGCGTTGGTTCATCCTGTAACAGGAATCGTTCTTGCGGTTTGCATGGGCACACAATATTGTTTGAGATTGAATCGCGGTGCAATGGGTGGTGCGTTGAAGCTTGGTGCAGTAACCGTTATGAAATGGTCTGCCAATCATGTCACGAATTTGACGGAAACTTTTGGATCGGATTGGATTTTTGGAAAATGGTTCAAAGAAGAACCTGAGTGGTGTCGTGTCGCCTACGCTTCTTTGAACAATATTCAGAGCAATCTTATAAATGAAAATTTATCTTGATACGGTTGGCTGTCGTTTGAATCAGGCCGAGATCGAAACCATGGCCATGCAATTCCGAGCCGCAGGACATGAAGTGGTTGCCTCGGCTGACGTGGCTGATATGGCTGTGGTCAACACTTGCGCGGTTACAGCCAATGCTGTTTCTGATTCGCGTGGCAAGATTCGCGCGATTGCACGCGCGGGTGTCAATGAAATTGTAGCCACTGGCTGCTGGACTACATTGCAACCGCAACGCGCGCGCGAGCTGCCTCATGTCACGCACGTCATCACCAATGATCGCAAAGAGAATTTAACTGCTGAGGTCCTCGACCTTCCAACCTTCGAACTCGAGCCATTGAACCGTGTGCCTCTGCCGGGTCTGCATCGTCGCACGCGCGCTTTCATCAAAGTGCAGGATGGCTGCGACAATCACTGTACGTTTTGTGTCACCACAGTGGCGCGCGGTGAGAGTCGTTCGCACACCATCGCTGATGTAATCCGTGATATTCAATCTGCGTTAAATGGCGGGACGAAAGAGATCGTACTCACCGGCGTGCACCTCGGCTCGTGGGGACAGGATTTCGGTTTGCACTTGAGCGAGTTGATCTGCGCCATTTTGCATGAGACAGATATTCAACGTTTGCGTTTGTCCTCGCTGGAGCCGTGGGATTTGGACGCGGGTTTCTTCGCGCTGTGGACAGATTCCCGCCTCATGCCGCACCTGCACTTGCCTCTGCAAAGTGGATGCGCTTCCACGCTGAAACGGATGGCGCGCAAGACTATGCCCGATTCATTTCGCGAACTCGTCGCGGCTGCGCGCCGAGTGATGCCGGACGCGGCCATCACCACTGACGTCATTGCGGGTTTTCCCGGCGAAACTGAATCGGAGTTTGCCGAGTCATTGGCTTTCGTCAAAGAAATGAACTTCGCGGGCGGGCATGTCTTCACATATTCGCCGCGGCTTGGGACTGGCGCGGCGCGCATGAAAGAGCAGATCAGGCCCGAGGTCCGAAAAGAACGGAATCACATCCTGCGTGATGTGCTGGAAGAGTCCGCGAAAATCTATCGCCATAAATTCATCGGTGATACGATGTCTGTTTTATGGGAATCCACATCCGAAGTGGGGGAGTCGGGTTGGCAAATGGAGGGCTTGACTGGAAATTATTTACGCGTGAAAGCGGTCGCGCCATCGCCGCGTTGGAATGTGATCGATGAAGTAAAACTGACTGAGCTCACAAGCGATGGCTTGCGCGCTGAGATGCTGTGATGAAAACATCCCGACTGTTGCAACAATCGGGATGTTTTATTATGCAGGGCAGGCTTCACAAATGTTTTCCAGCGCACATTCCTGCCATTCATCGAGCGTTGTTATGCTCAGAGGGATTGTATATTCCCAAACTTCAGCTTGAATAAAACTCATGTCGAGCGCGCATGCAATCGAAGTGCGATGATGACCATCTTCCACATAATATTGGCCTTCCACCGCGCGGACGATGATAGGCGGCCAGCCGTTCTCGTGCACGTTGATGAAAACATTTGACCAGCGATCGCGCAAATGAGATTTGAGCGGGCGGAAACAGTAGTCGAAATCTCCATTGCGGCCAACTGTGCCGATGATTTTTTCAATCGGAATATCTTTTACGCCCAAGAGTCTTTTGTTGGCCGTTTTGGCCTGCGCTGAAAAGGGGAAGCTCTTCAGGTGAAAGTCGTTCCGCGATAATTTTCTGAAGAGAAAATCTTTGAACGCATTGACGCGTTGCTCACCGAATGTTTGAATTGCATGACTGCGAAGATTGGTTACGTGAGGGGTTGGAAACATAATGAAATCCTTTCTTGATGGTTTGAAAATGCAAACGGTTGCATTATGGCTTGAAAAAGAAGCCAGATTAAACTGGCCGACGAGATTTTTATCTAAAGTTTTCTATTCCGATTTTATAAGTTTCTCCTTTGTGCAATCGGTTGCAAAGCCTTCTAAAAAAAGAGACGAAGTTAGTTAAGCAGACTTACGAACAATCAGTTCGACAGGTGTGACTGTGTTGGTCACGTTTCCGGTTTGCAAATACTGAACCAGATTTTTCGCGAGCAGCTTCCCGGCCATCGGAATATCTTGTCGAATCGTAGTGAGTGGCGGATTGCTGTGCTCGGCAATCGAAAGATCGTCGTAGCCAACCACAGCCACATCGTCTGGTACGCGGCGGCCGTTTTCGCGGATCGTGTCCATCGCGGCAATTGCCATCAAATCACTGTTGACAAAAACCGCGTCCACATCTGGAGCCGAATCCAACAATTGCTGCATGGCCTCGGCTCCCGACGTGTTCGAAAAATCACCATGAGCGATCAATGCGGGACTCACTTTCTTTCCTGCTTCGCGCAAAGCCGCTTCATATCCTTTGTAACGTTGTTCGACTTCCACTTCCTCCGCGGGACCACCGAGAAAAGCGATTTGTTTTCGTCCCGCGCCAATCAAGTGCTCGGTCGCCAGCTTTCCACCGCTGAAGTTGTCTCCACATAAGGAGCAATATTTTTTACTCGACGTGGGAGCGCCCCAAACGATGAACGGCGCGCCCAACTCTAATAAAGCCTTGATGTGATATTGCTTGCGCGTGGAAGTCATCAAGATGAAGCCATCCACGCGGCCGGTACCGAGATATTGGTGAATCCAACTGGTGTCCTGCGGATCCACATGGACGACCAACATATCATAATGCTCTGCATATAAACCGCTGGAGATGCCGCCCATGATCTCCAGGCCGAACAAATCTGCAACGGAAAAATCTTTGTGATAGGCATGAGTTACAAAGGCAATCGTGTTGCTTTGTTTCAGGCTGAGTTGACGAGCCGGGGCATTGATCTGAAAATCATATTTCTTTGCCACAGCACGGATGCGTTCCTTGGTCTCCTCGCTGAGAAGCGGACTATCGTTCAGTGCGCGCGAAACGGTTGACTTGGAGACACCGGTGAGTTCGGCGATGTCAGCAATGGTATGGACAGACTTTTTTGCCATATTTTATGCAACCGATTGCATTATAAAGGAGTTGTGAGGGCTTGTCAAGAGATGTATTTCAGAATTTGGAAGTTAAGATGACTATCACTGTTATGCGGCTCGACGCGATTGTATAATGCATTTGCATTCGGTTTGTAGAAACGGAGAAGGAGAAAACATGACAGCTCAATTGATTGATGGAAAGATGATCGCGCAGCGTGTGCGCGAAGAAGTGGCGGTAGAAGTCGCAAAACGAAGCGCGGTTGGCAAGATGAAACCGACTTTGGCGACTGTGCTGGTTGGTGACCGGCCAGATTCGGCCGCGTATGTCGCGTCCAAAGGAAAGGCCTGTCAGGAATTGGGGATGGGTTCCATCAGCGAGCATTTGCCTGCCGACGCGACTCAAGAACAAGTCGAAACATTGGTCAAGGGTTTGAATGCCGATCCGAAGGTGAGCGGCGTTCTGGTTCAACTGCCGATGCCCGCACATATTGATGAAGAACGCGTGCTTTCTTTGATCAGCATCGAAAAAGACGTGGACGGTTTTTCGCCGCTCAACATCGGACGTTTGGCGCAAAAAGGACGCGAGCCATTGTTCGTTCCGTGCACGCCGTATGGTTGTATTTATTTGTTGGAACAGGCTGGCGTAAAAATCGATGGCGCGAATGCAGTTGTGCTTGGCCGGTCCAATATTGTTGGCATGCCCGCCGCGTTATTGTTGATCAGCCGCAACGCGACCGTGACAGTCTGTCACTCGCGTACGAAAGATATCGCGGGCGTTGTGCGCCAGGCGGATGTTCTGATCGCAGCAATTGGCAAAACCGAATTCGTGCGCGGCGATTGGATCAAGCCCGGCGCGGCGATCATCGATGTCGGAATCAATTCTATTCCGGACGCGACCAAGAAGAGTGGACATCGTCTGGTGGGTGATGTCAATTTTGCGGAGGCGAAGGAAGTGGCTGGCTTTATCACTCCGGTCCCCGGCGGTGTTGGCCCGATGACGATTGCCATGTTGATGAGAAACACCTTACGCGCCGCGCAAATTCAAGCGCCATAAGTCTTGCCGAGACGGAGGAGATTTTTGTGACGTTGGATTGACCCTGAATTTTTCAGGGTCAATTTCAAGGAGGAGAGATGAAGAAGTTTTTGAAATGGGCGGGGATCATCTTTACAAGTTTCGCGGGGATTATTCTTATTGCGTTGGCGATCATTTATTTTGTTAGCGATGCCAGGTTGAAGAAAATTTATCATGTGCCCGATGATGCGGTGGTCATTCCAACGGATGAAGCCTCCATCGCGCGCGGAAAACATATCTTTCAATTTCGCGGCTGTGAGGCCTGTCATAGCGGAGGAGGCTTTGTCGAAGTTTCCACTGAGCAGGCCAATCCGCTTGTTCATTCGAATGTATCGCCTCAAGATATTCCCCGCATGGAAGGAAACATCTATTTGGACAATCCAGCCATCGGACGAGTCGTCGCGTCGAATCTGACGCCAGGCTTGGGCGGAGTCGGAAGCAAGTATTCCGACGCGGACTGGATACGCGTCATCCGCCATGGCGTTCGTCCAGATGGGACTCCGCTAGTGTTCATGCCATCCACCGAATTTTATTATTTGAGCGATGAAGATTTGGGCGATGTGATCGCGTACATAAAAAGCGCGTTGCCCGTGGATCATGTCCTGCCGCCTAGTTCGATCTCGCTCACTGGCAGAGTCGTGATGACGCTTGTCCCGAGTATTACTTTCATTCCGGCCGAACTCATTCCTCACAACGCGCCGCGCCCAATTGCGCCCGCGCCGGGCATGACTGTTCAATATGGCGAATATCTCACGCTTTCATGCAAAGTCTGCCATGGCCCGACGATGTCGGGCGGCGCGATCCCGGGCTTTCCATCCAGTTGGCCGCCCGCGCCGAATTTGACTTGGGGCAACGGATCCGTTTTACCAACCTGGACGGAAGATGGTTTCATTCAAACCATCCGTACCGGCGTGACTCCGCAAGGAGTAAAGATCAATCCGAGCTACATGCCGTGGGGCTCGTACAAACATATGAACGACGATGAACTGCACGCGGTGTGGATGTACTTGAAATCTTTACCGCCAAAAGCATCTGGAAATCGCTGAATGAAAACGTCCCGCCTCACGCGGGACGTTTGATTTGGTTCCGTTATATAACAGAAACTTCCACCGACAACACTGGCGGCAAATAATCTGCCAGCAATTCCCAATGATTGCCCGCGTCGCGGCTGAAGAAGATTTGCCCGGTGGATGTGCCCACGTAAATTCCGGCATCTTCCAAAGAGTCAGTGGCCATGGCCTCGCGCAACGCGACAAGATGCGAGCGTTCCGGCAGACCCTCTGTGAGTCGTTGCCATGTATTCCCGCCATCCCGGCTGCGCCAAACGGAGAATTTGCCGTCCACACTGACGCGATATTCATCGCTCTCTTCCAGTGCAACAAAAACCGTCTTCGGGTCATGCGGATGTACTGCGACCGGAAAACCAAAGCGCGCTGGTAATTTCCCTTCGCCGATATCAACCCAATCTTCGGCGGCGTTATCTGTGCGATATACACCGCAGTGATTTTGTTGATACAACAAATTGGGTTGACTCGGATGCATTGCCATCTTATGAACACACTGTCCGAATTCGGGGAATTTATCCGGCATGAAATCGGCGCGCACATTCTTGTTCATTGGCTTCCATGTGACGCCGCCGTCATCGGTACGATAACATCCCGCTGCGGAAACGGCGATATACATCCGTTGAGGATTCGTTGGGTCGAGCAAAATAGTGTGCAAGCATAATCCGCCCGCGCCCGGATTCCACTGGCCGCGTTGCGGATGATCGAACAAGCCCTCCACGATTTCCCAGCTTTCGCCGCGGTCGGCGGAGCGGAACAGTGAGGCTGGTTGAACGCCTGCATATAGGACACCAGCTTCTTCGTCCCGGCCTGGTTCGATGTGCCAGGTTTTGATCACTTTCTCCGGAGTTTCACTCAGTTTGGCCGCGTCCCATCCAACCTGACTGGCTTCATCCACTGAGCCAATTGGTCGGCCTGATTTCGATGGCCGCGTAAACACCGGAACCTGTTTGGCTTGCGTCCAGGTTTTGCCGAAATCATCCGAGAAGTGGGTAACCGGTCCGTATACTGGATGAGCCACCGAAGTGTGCAAACGCTGATCGCGCGGATCCAGCTTCATGTGCATCACTTCCCAGCTTTTGAACATTAAGTCGCTGGCTTCCCATTTTTTGCGTTTTGCGTCACTGGTAAAAATATATCCGCCTTTGTGTGTACCGACGAACACTTTGACTTTCGATTCTTTGGCCATATCTATCTCCTTTGACAACCAATATTTCTAAAGCGACAACACGATTTTACAGAACATGTGTTCTAAAGTCAAGTTAAAATTACGGATAGGTATAAAACCCTCTTCCGCTTTTTCTTCCCAAATATCCGGCGTCCACCATTTTTCGCAGCAACGGCGCGGGGCGATATTTATCCTCACCCAAATCTCTTTGCAAAACTTCCATCACATATAGAACGACATCCAAGCCGATTAAATCTGCCAGTGTGAGCGGTCCCATCGGATGATTCATGCCGAGTTTCATGACTGTGTCAATTGCTTCGGGCGTGCCAACATTTTCCTGCAAAGCGAAAATCGCTTCGTTGATCATTGGACACAAAATGCGATTCGATATAAAACCCGGCGAGTCATTCGCCTCAACCGGTTCCTTGCTCATCGTTTTACAAAGGTTTACCACCGTTTGAGTGGTTTCATCGGAAGTGCCAAGCCCGCGAATCACTTCGACCAGTTTTATCAGCGGCACGGGATTCATGAAGTGCATACCGATGACTTTGTCGGGTCGCTTGGTGGCCGCTGCGATTTTTGTGATCGAAATCGAAGAAGTATTGCTGGCTAAAATCACATCTGGGCGCGCAGTTGCATCCATGTCTTTGAAAATTTTGAATTTGAGTTCCGGGTTTTCGGTCGCGGCTTCGATCAATAAATCTGCATCTTGCGCGCGATCCAAGTTGCTCACAAATTGAATCGCGTCCACGCTGGCTTTTTGTTCTTTTGTCAACGCACCCTTCTCGAGCAGTTTGGCAGTGGACTTGTCGATAGCGGCTTTGGCTTTTTCGAGCGCGGCAGGTTGAACGTCCATGCAAGAGACCGTGTATCCGCTGGTGGCCGCGACTTGCGCGATACCGTTGCCCATCGTCCCCGCGCCGATCACAAAGATATGTTTGATCGTCATATTATTGTTTCTTCCATGTTTGATATACGCGCTGGATTTGCTTGATGTGATCGGGAATGTGGCGCGCGTAAATGTCTAACCACTTTTCGAATGCATATTCGCCGCTGTGTTCGGGGTGCGTAACCGAATGTGTAAAGACTTCATCAGCCAAAGTTTTGAGCAAGTTATAAGTAGTGAGACGTGCCAACCGAATGATTTCCAATGAGTCATCTGGATTTTGATTGCGATA
>DATKNJ010000154.1:0-7599 GCA_035541395.1 Anaerolineales bacterium | reverse complement strand
CATTGCCGTTCCAAGCCCTCTTCATTCTATGGTCAGAGAAATTTCGTCCCGCCCTGTGGCTCCTAGCCGCTATCGCAGTGGGAATATCCATCCGTCCTATTTATATCGACGTACTACATATCAGCACGTTCTACGCAATCTATTTTCTGGCGGGTGCGTTGGGGGCCTGGCTCGTGCGCGTGGAAAAAGCCAGGAATCTCGCAAAAAGTTGGATCGCTACTTGTATTGGAGTCGTGAGTCTCATGGCGGCGTTTACCTTATTCAATACAGATTTCGTATTCACACAGGCTATTTTCATAGGCGTTTTCTTCATCGTGATCGCGGGGGGCAATTCGCTCTTTGGTCTGTTGGAAAACAAGCCCGCCGCCCTCTTGGGCGAAATCAGTTACAGTGTCTATTTGCTGCATGGCATTCTTATATTCATTCTATATACTGCTTTGTTCCCTCGCTATTTCAGCCTGCAAACCACCGCGCTTCAACTTTACGGAAATATGGCGGGGGTGGGAATGTTGGTCGTACTCTCATGCTGGCTGACGTATAACTTAATCGAACAGCCTTTTATCAAACTGGGTCGAAGGCTTGCGCATGCGCTTCAACGCAAAGAAGTCAAGAAATTGGAGAGGACTGCTACGAATGAAGGAGCTTAAGTTTCTCCTCGCCGTTTGGAAGGCTAACCTTCAATCCGCCATGGAATATCGCGGCGCGTTCCTTTCGCAGATCTTCGGTATGATGGTCAACAACTTCATTTACTTCGCCATTTGGATCATCTTCTTCGACCGCTTCAAACAAGTGCGCGGCTGGGGGATCAACGATATGTGGATCACCTATGGCGTACTTGCCAGCGCCTTCGGATTGGTCAGTTTATTATTTGGAAACGCCTTCAACCTGAGCGACATCATCTCCAAAGGCCGCCTCGACTATTATCTCTCCACGCCGCGGCCAGTGTTGTTGCACGCAGTCGCCAGTCGTATGGTTGGCAGTGGAATGGGCGATTTTTCGTATGGCTTCATCAGCTATATCCTCTCCGGTCAATTTACATGGGATGGTCTTTCCCGCTTCATTCTCGGGACCTTATTGGCTGCCGTGGTCTTCGCGTCGTTCCTCATCCTGATCCAAAGCCTCACCTTCTGGCTGGGGATGATGTCGAATGCTTCCATGTTGGTGCTGAACGCAATGATCACGTTCGGCATTTACCCGATCACAATCTTCGATAATACAGCCAAGTTGATTCTGTTCACCGTCATTCCAGCCGCGTTGATGGGAGCCGTTCCCGCCGAATTCGTGCGCGCCTTCAACTGGCAAAGCCTATCTATCCTGCTGGCAGGCGCGGTCGTTTTCCTGGCGCTGGCCATCACGGTATTCCATTTAGGGCTGAAACGCTATGAAAGCGGGAGCGGGATTCAGGTCGAGGTGTGAGGCGGAGTCTCGGATTTCTGGTATAATTCCAGCCCGTGACTGGTCCTTGCCTGCGGTCGAAGCTGCGGACATGGAGACCTGCATCGTGCGGCGTACGCCGCCCACCCTATAGAAAGGATAAAGCATACGTCATGCCCCTAGCAAAAGAAGTCAAGGCAAAAGCGATTCAGGATTTTCATCGGCACGATACTGATACCGGTTCGCCCGAAGTGCAAATTGCCATCCTGACCAATCGCATCAACCAGCTGACCGAGCACCTGCGTGCCAATAAACACGATGAATCGTGCCGCCGCGGCCTGCTCAAGCTGGTGGGCCAGCGCCGTAGAATGCTGGCTTACCTGCGCAAGAACGGGTATCAACAATACCTGGAAGTAACTGAACGATTGAACTTGCGCCGCAAATAAATACTGCTCGTCAACCCATAGGGGCACGAAGGATCGTGCCCCTACACGTTCCCCCGTCAGGAATTGAATAGCGCGAATGACGCGCGGCGTCATTCTCTGCTCTTCAGTCCCTGACCAGTGGGAAGCCAAACAAGGCGCGGAGATGTTGTCTCACGCGCAACAGGAGACCAAATGAAACCAGAAGCAAAACGTTACTCAACCGTGGTTGGGACGCGCACCGTTACCATTGAAACCGGCAAACTGGCCGGGCAGGCTGGCGGCGCGGTTACCCTCGGTATCAACGATGCCATTATCTTCGCGGCTGCCACCATGGGCGGCGTGCGCGAAGGCATCGACTTTTTCCCGTTAAGTGTGGAATACGAAGAGCGCCTCTACGCGGGTGGAAAGATTCCCGGCTCATTCTTCAGACGAGAAGGCCGCCCCAGCACCGAAGCCATTCTTACTGCCCGTCTCACCGACCGTCCGCTGCGCCCGCTTTTCCAACATGGCATGCGCAATGAAGTGCAAGTGATGATGTTCTCGCTCTCGGCCGATGGAGAAAATCCGCTTGATATTCTTGCCATCAACGCCGCCTCGGCCGCGATCATGATCTCGGATATTCCATGGGGCGGACCAGTTGGTGCGGTGCGCGTAGGACGCGTTAACGGTGAGTTCGTGATCAACCCAACATTTGCCGAAATGGACGCCTCCGATCTGGACCTGAGAATTGCCGGCACCAAAGACGCGATCCTCATGGTCGAGTGCGGCGCGAGCGAAGTCCCAGAAAATGTGATGGCAGACGCGTTGGAATTCGGGCATAAGGCCCTCCAGCCATTGATCGAGTTACAACTCAAAATGGCCGCAGAGATCGGCAAGCCCAAACGCGAACCGACCATTGCACTCGCAAACGAAGATTTGCAGAAGAAGGTCTTCGAGCGCGTCAATGGGCCGATGAATGAATTACTCGATAAGCCGTTGAGCAAAGTGGAATTCTACAGCGGCATGGACGAACTACAAGCTGCAGTTGTCACTGAAATGTGCACCGTGCCCGAAGGCGCAAACGCCGCGGATTATCCGGCTGCGATAGATGTGCAATCTGCCTTCAGCGAGGCAGAACACATGATCGTGCGCGAACGAATCTTGAGCGCGGGCAAACGTCCCGATGGGCGCACGCCCACTGAGATCCGCCCGATATGGTGCGAAGTTGGTTTGTCGCCGCGCGCACACGGTTCTGGTCTATTTACACGCGGTGAGACTCAAGTCTTATCGCTGGCAACGCTTGGCACTTTGGGCGAGGCACAGGAACTGGATTCGCTGACGCCCACTGACACCAAGCGATATATGCATCATTACAACTTCCCGCCGTTCTCCACAGGCGAGGTAAAGCCTCTTCGAGGCCAGAGCAGGCGCGAGGTCGGTCATGGTGCGTTAGCTGAACGCGCACTCGAACCGGTTATCCCAGCGGAAGAGTCATTCCCGTATACTGTGCGCGTCGTCTCCGAAGTTTTGTCGTCAAATGGCTCCACTTCAATGGGATCGGTGTGTGGCTCAACGCTGGCACTGATGGACGCGGGCGTTCCGATCAAAGCGCCGGTTGCTGGCGTGGCGATGGGCTTGGTAACAGACGATACTGGACGTTACCAAATTTTGACTGATATTCAAGGCACCGAAGATCATCTCGGTGATATGGATTTCAAAGTAGCTGGCACCGAACAAGGCATCACCGCTTTGCAAATGGACATCAAGATTTCCGGCTTGAGCGCAAAAATGATGCGCGAGGCGCTCGACCAGGCGCGCACGGCTCGTCTGTTCATCCTCGGCAAGATGCTTGATGTTTTGCCTGAACCGCGTTCCGAATTGAAACCGCATGCGCCGCGCATTATTACAGTGCATATCCCGGTTGAAAAGATCGGCGCACTGATCGGCCCAGGTGGAAAGAACATCCGCGCTCTGCAAGAAGAGACCGGCACCAAGATCGACATCGAGGAAGACGGCACCGTTTATATCGCTTCGACCGAAGGTGTGGGTGCGGAAGAAGCGCGCCAGAGAATCGAGTCGTTGGGCGAGAGCGCCGAAATCGGGCGCATTTATACCGGCAAAGTAGTGCGCATCGAGGCGTTCGGCGCGTTTGTGGAAATTCTGCCCGGCTTGGATGGCCTAGTGCACATCTCACAGCTTGATTCAGAACGAGTCAACAAAGTGGAAGATATCGTCAACATGGGCGATGAGATTACAGTCATGGTGACCGATATTGACCCTCAAGGCAAAATTCGTCTCTCGCGTCAAGCTGTACTCGAAGGTTGGACTGCCGAAGAGGCGCGTGAGAAAGATCAACGTAAACCCAGCGGAAACCGCTCCGGCGGCGGACGCGGCAATGGAGATCGTCGCAGTGGTGGCGGACGCGGCGACCGTCATGGCGGCGGAGAACGCCGACACTAAGTCGAAACCCGAATAGGGCGGCCACCACTGGTCGCCCTATTTTTGTCTTAACAGGTGGAAGCTTTGAATCTATTTCATCGTTTGCAGAATCTGTTTCACGAATACCATCCGCAATTCTGGCTGATGGTCTCTGGCATTTTCCTGAGCACCGCGGGCAGCAGTATGATTATGCCCTTTCTGATGATCTACGCCACCAGCAAACTGGGGATTCCCCTCAGCCAGGCCGCGACGCTGATCACGATCAAC
This sequence comes from Anaerolineales bacterium, assembly GCA_035541395.1. Lineage (GTDB taxonomy): Bacteria > Chloroflexota > Anaerolineae > Anaerolineales > Villigracilaceae > JACPVF01. The sequence continues at coordinate 3,115 of DATKNJ010000154.1, read as the reverse complement.
GCGGGCACAAGCCTATTCTCGTCATTTTTGGCAGGATCATTGGCTGATAAAGTTGGCCGCAAACTGGTAATGAATATCAGTCTCACAGCCAACGGTTTGATCTTTCTCTTTATGACGCAAGCACATAGCTATGTGCCACTGGCGTTCCTCATGTTTCTCACGGGCATGGCGAATCCGTTATATCAAGTAGGCGCGGATGCGATGTTAGCCGATCTTGTCCCTCCTGAAAAACGTGTCGATGCTTATGCCATCAATCGCATGCTCAATAACGCGGGCTTTGCCATTGGTCCCGCAGTCGGCGGATTCGTGGCAGCCAAATCGTACAATCTCACTTTTCTGGCAGGCGCAATCGGCATGATCGCGTATAGCCTATTGCTGTTCATGTTCGCGCATGAGACGCTCGACAAACGGAAACAGGTTCAAAGTCAAGAACAAGATTCGCTGGGCGGTTATGGCCAAGTCTTTCGCGATCATCGCTACATCACCTTCGTCAGTGTGATGAGTCTGGGCTTGATCGCGCCGTCCATTTTATGGGTTCTGCTCTCAGTCTATACCAAAGTCAATTTCGGTTTACCCGAAAATCTTTACGGCTGGCTCCCCACCACCAACGCATTGATGTGCGTCTTCGTACAATATTCTGTGACATACGTTACGCGCCGCCATCCAACATTACCTGTGGTAGCTGCGGGAATGTTTCTCTATGCAATCGGCGCGGGCAGCGTGGCTTTGATGCACGGCTTTTGGGGATTTTGGGCCAGCATGGTGATTCTGTCCTTCGGTGAACTGACGCTCGTCCCGACCGCCACTAAATTTGTAGCGGACCTCGCGCCCTCGAACCTGCGCGGCCGTTATATGAGCGTTTATTGGCTCGGATGGGGACTCTCGCGCGCCATTGGCCCATTGATCGGTGGATTCCTGAACGATAATATCGCGCCAGTTGCCATGTGGTATGGCGCGTTGATCATCGGCTTGGCCAGCACGATTGGCTTGGTCCTGCTGACGATCCGCACGAACAAACAGCGAGTCGCTGAAATGCCAACCGAGTCGGCAATCAGCGAACCGGAGATATAATTTTCTCACGAGAATATTATGCCATTTGCAGTTGCTTCTGATGGAACTCGCTTGTATTATGAAACCGTAGGGCAAGGCGAACCTTTATTGCTAATCAGCGGACGCAACAGCGACCATCACATTTGGAATCTAATTCGCAAGGACTTTGCCAAGCATTATCAAGTGATTGTATACGACCAGCGCGGCACCGGTCAAAGCGACAAACCCGAATCACCAGCTTATACTACGCGCGGCTTCGCACAGGATGTCATCGCGATTCTGGATCATCTGAAAATTCAGAAAACGCATGCGTATGGAGTATCGATGGGCGGCGCGATTGGTCAATGGCTTGGGATTGACTATGCTGAGCGAATCGGCGCGTTGATTTTGGCTTGCAGCACAGCTGGCGCGATGCATGGCATTCGCTCCTCCGAAGAGACAAGACAAATTATGGCTTCCAATGACGGTTCGAAAGCGGTCAGTTTGATGTTCTCCAAACCATTTGGAATCAATCAACTTCGATTTTTCTACAGCATGAGAGAATCGGTCAAGAATCCAATGCCAGCTTATGCAGAAGAACTACACGCGCAAGCCAGCACAAACCATGACGCCTGGGATTCGCTTCCCCAAATCACCACACCGACACTGATCCTTCAAGGCAGTGACGATCCGGTCTGTCCAAGCGCCAATGCAAACTTATTAGCAGAGCATATTCCCCACGCGGAACTTCATGTTTTTGATAAAGGCCGTCACATGTTTTTCGTGGAGTTCTGTCAAAAAGTAGATAAATTGATCTTGGAGTTTTTAGCGCGCCACCCATCATCATAATGACGATGGAATTTTGATCTGTTTATCGCGCCAACATTTCTTCCAATCGCTTCTTTACATCTGGCCATTCAGAATCGATAATGCTGTAAAACACCGAATGGCGGCGATAACCATCCGGCAGAATCATATGATTCCGCAACACGCCTTCCCTCTGTGCGCCGATCCGTTCAATCGCTTTTTGTGAACGCTCGTTGCGCGAATCAGTCTTTAATTGTACACGGATCGCGCTCAATGTTTCAAAAGCATGCTTCAATAACAAATATTTGCATTCTGTGTTGACAACCGTGCGCTGAAATTCCGACCCATACCATGTTCCGCCAATCTCCAAGCCATAATCATGCGGTGCAATGTTCAGATAACGCGTGGCACCCGCTACACGCCCCGAAACAAGGTGAATCACAACGAATGGAATATCCGTCCCTTTGGAGGCGCGGCCAAGAATATCCTTCACCCAGGCGCGCATATCTCCCTCGGAATTCATATCCCCATATAACATAAAATTCCAAAATGACTGGCCCACACCAATCTCTGCCAATGCGTGAACATGAGCCTCAGTCATTGGCTCAAGCCGCACGTGCTTTCCCGTCAACACAACGGATTTAACTTCCATCATAGCGCAACCACTCTTCCTCAAGCCTGTCTCGCGATGGCAGGTACGGCATCTCCGGCCCATTTGCTTTTAACAGCTCAGCCAATGCGGCGCGCATCGCAGTACGATCATCCCACAAAAATTCTTTCTTTCCAAAGCACATGGACTGTTCATGGCCTTTTCCGCAAGCCAGAACGATATCGCCGGGACGCGCCAGACTCAACGCGAATCGGATGGCCTCGCCGCGATCGGGGACGCGCCAAAAGGTTTCGCCCTCACGTCCTCCCTTGGACCTCGCGCCTGTTGCCATCTCGTTCAGGATTCCAACGAGAGACTCGGTGCGCGGATCTTCCGCGGTCAGCACCGTTAAATCCGCCAGTTCGGCTGAAGTCTCAGCCATCATGCGGCGTTTTTCTTTATCACGCAATCCTGCCGAACCAAAGACCGCGATCACGCGACCTTTTGTCATCTGACGAGCGGTCTCAAGGGTCACTTTCAGTGCATTTGGCGTGTGAGCAAAGTCCACAATCGTAGTAAAGTTCTGACCAAGATCAATTCGCTCCATGCGACCAGGCACGCCGGGCAAAGCCACAACCCCGCGCGCCGCAACTTGCGGATCAATCCCAAGTCCATACACCGCGGCTGAAA
>DATKNJ010000153.1:0-2327 GCA_035541395.1 Anaerolineales bacterium | reverse complement strand
CTCATTGTCCATCTTTCGAATTAAATTCAGTTTCTTCTTTCCGCGGATGACAGGTAGCACATTGCTTCATTTTTGCCCCGTAAGGAATACTCAAGGGTGACTACATTGGACTTTAAAATCAAAATGCCCTTGCTTTTTATTTACAAGAGCATCTTTCTAGCTGGGGGCAATGGATTTGAACCACTACTAGCTGATCCAGAGTCAGCCGTCCTGCCATTAGACGAGCCCCCACTAGGACGATTATCGTCCTGTCCAGCGGGCGGTATTGTAGCATAACCACCTTAATCCATCAAGTGACTTACTTCCGCGCCGCGCGGCGCAGGTTATCCTCGATATCGAGAAAGACCAGCAACACTTGTGAAACAGCCTGCAAACCGATGAAATAAACAAATCCCGGCAAAGGCTGAAGCAGATACGGCGTGAACATGTTGAAGACATCCACGGCGCTCATCCCCTTTTGGAAGAACAAACCGCTCGCAAACTGGACCGAAAACTGTGCCACCGACCCAAGCCAGTTCGCCAGATAAACGGCCAACACGATCCAGCCCACAATGCCCGCCCAGCGTGAGAGCCGCAACACGAGATCGCGATCAAAATAAGTGCCTAAAAACTTTGAGATTGTTTCTTTACCTTCGCTCACTTTGTCCTCCGATGACTTTTATCCTCGAGATTATAAAACAAGTCCGCGCTTTGTTATAATGGACACGAGCGAGAACTTAATTTATTTCCGCCCTAAGACGATACATCCTTGTAAGAGGTTCCCAAAGAATGCCCGCTGAAGAAAACGAGAATAAACCGACTGACTTTATCCGCGAAGCCGTCGCGGAAGATTTAAAGAACGGACGCTTCAACTACGTTCGCACGCGTCTGCCTCCCGAACCGAACGGATACTTGCACATTGGCCATGTCAAAGCCTTTATGATCGATTATCTCATCGCCAAAGAAAACAACGGCGAGTTGATTCTGCGCTTTGACGATACCAATCCTGTCAAGGAAGATGTCGAGTATGTGGATGCCATCATGGAGGATGCGCGCTGGCTCGGCATCCAATGGGTGAAAGTCACTTACGCGTCCGATTATTTCGATCTGCTTTATGAATGGGCGGTCAAACTTGTCAAAATGGGCAAAGCCTACGTGGATGACCAAAGCCCTGAAGAGGTCAGCGCCAACCGCGGCACCTTTACAGAACCGGGAAAAGAGTCGCCGTACCGAAATCGTTCCGTCGAAGAGAATCTCGATCTGCTCGAACGCATGAAGAACGGCGAATTCTCCGATGGCTCGCGCGTCCTGCGCGCCAAGATCGATATGGCGCATCCCAACCTCAACATGCGCGATCCGGTGATGTATCGCATCATCCATGAGCCGCCGCATCATCGTACCGGCTCGAAGTGGAAGATCTATCCGATGTACGATTGGACACACGGACAGAACGACTCGATGGAGGGCATCACACATTCGTTGTGCTCATTGGAATATCGCGACCACCGTCCGCTCTATGAATGGTTCCCCGAGCAACTTGGCGTGTGGAAACCGCGCCAAATAGAATTTGCCCGCCTCAACCTTAACTACACGGTCATGAGCAAGCGCAAATTGCGCCGCCTCGTGGAAGAGAAACGCGTCAGCGGCTGGGACGATCCGCGTATGCCGACGCTGCGCGCCATGCGCCGTCGCGGGTATCCGGCAGAAGCCATCGTTGAGTTTGTACAGCGCATGGGAATCTCCACCGTCGCTACGTCCAACTCCGGCGTGATCGCGGATGTTGCTTTTCTGGAAGAGTGCGTGCGCGACCATCTCAACAAAAGTTCACCGCGCCGTATGGCCGTGCTTCATCCGCTGAAAGTGGTCATCGATAATTATCCCGATAATCTCGTCGAAGAAATGGACGCGGTCAATAATCCCGAAGACCCGAATGCGGGCACGCGCAAAATTCCATTTTCAAAAGTGCTGTACATCGAACAGGACGATTTCCGCGAAACGCCCCCACCGAAATATTATCGCCTGTATCCCGGTAACGAAGTGCGTCTGCGTTATGCCTATTTCATCAAATGCACGCATGGCGTCAAAGATGCGAACGGCGAAATCACCGAAGTGCATTGCACATATGACCCGGCCACGCGCGGCGGCGACTCGCCCGATGGACGCGAAGTCAAATCCACCATTCATTGGGTCTCGGCCGCGCATGCCAAGCTGGCTGAAATCCGCATGTATGACCGTCTCTTCACCAAAGAAGACCCGGAAGAAGGCGAAGAAGGATTCCTGGGCTGCCTGAATCCGAACTCGCTGGAGACATTAACAGGCTACGTGGAACCGCTTCTCGCAGGGGCCAA
>DATKNJ010000152.1:0-6685 GCA_035541395.1 Anaerolineales bacterium | reverse complement strand
AGTCGCCGCCAAACGGTGAGAAGAACGCGCCGGGCACAATTGCCACGCCATGATTCTCCGCGAGATATTGTCCGAGCGGTTCGCTATCGTTCCAGCCTTTGGCTTTGATATATTCGCCGACATTGATAAACGCGTAATATCCTTTACCAATGATGTGCTGGAATTCGCTCCGTAAGAGCAAATCCTTCAGCGCAACGCGGCTGGTGTTGGTCGGCTCGACGATGGTCTTCGCGGCTTCGGCGTATCCCATTTCATAAGCGGCCATGGCAACTGCCAGCGAATAGAACGGCGGGATGACCCCGTGCGAAGCACGTGCCACGATAAATTTGATAACACTTTCGTCTGCGATCAAATGACAGTTACGAATGTTCGATCCGCCCAGCGATTTGGTGATCCCATCCAAAAACATCAAACGTTTGCGTTCTTCGGGCGAGAAGAACTTCAAGAACGAATTCAAATCCATCGGCGATTCGTCTGTGACGTAGTGATACATCCAATCGAAGAGCACGAAAGCGACACCTGCTTCCAGCGCGGCTTTGGCAAGTGAAACTTGTTTCTCAACCGGAAGAGTCAAACCCGTTGGATTATCAGGATTGGTGATTACGAGTCCTGCCAGTTTGCGCCCTTTGGATTCAGCGAATCTCACGCTATCGCGAATCGCATCTTCAGAATAAGCCCACCCCTGTGCGGGATCGCCCGGTGCCCACAACACATTCGCGCCCACTCCGTACGGCCCCCAGTTGTATGAAATCCACGGCACACGCGAGACCATGACCAGATCCCCTTGTCGTCCGTGACCCAACGCGAGCATGGCTTGATAGGCTTTGATCAACGCGTCACGTCCGCCCGCAGAACCGAGCACATTGGCAGGCCCCCAACCCAAAGATGAATCCAATTTCCAATACTGCTCAACAACCGATTTTCGATACGCGTCCGTGCCGAACGGCATATCGTACGCGGTACCATGCTCGATCTGAATCTGCGCGGCGCGTTCCAGAATCGCTTTGGGGACTCCGGGTAACGACGCGCCGCCGTCGCCTTGCGAGGCATCGAAAATCTTCGCGCCCGGATTCTTCTCCAGATAGACTTTCAACGACTTGTTGATCAGAAACATTCGTGAAGGTGGAATATCGACAAGCTGACGCAAATAATCACCAACCGGAACGAGATTCTTTTCGTCAACGGCGAAAACAGGTGTTGCATTGGAAACAGACATGGCTTTTCTCCTCTTAAGAAAAACGCCCCGACTGCTCGGGGCGTTTGGTATACCTGCTTTAGATTGGTTGAACCTGTTTCTGTCCACTTGGCAACCACCAACGTCCCGTTACCGAATCGGTACGAGTATTATTAGTGATAGTGGTGTCAACAGTCAACTGGCGAAACATTGGGCGCAAGCATACCACTGGGATAGAGGCAAGTCAAGCAGGAATTTTAAAATAAAAACAGGCTGGATGCTATCCACCTGTTTTTGTACGCAAATCAAACTCGCTGATTTATTTGTTGAATTCCGGATCCATGCTTGTATAAAGCGCGATCATATTGCCTGTGGGGTCTTTGAAGACACCCCACCAACCGACACCGGGAATCTCCTGTTTCTCTCGAACAACAGTTGCGCCCAACTTCGCGGCTTTCTTCAAATCCGCTTCGATGTCGTCACTGCTGACGTGAATCAACACATCACCAACTTTGACTCCATCACCAAGCGGACTGAATCCGCCGCCCGGACCTTCGGAAGCTTCCCACGTGGTGTAATTCATCTCCGGGATGGGAGTTGTCTTCCAGCCAAAAAGCTCGTGATAGAACTTACTGGATTCCTCACCGTTGCGCGTTGGAATCTCAATATGGACAATGTTCCGCTTGGTCATACTATGCTCCTTTTTTGAGTTGGACAAAGTTGACCAGATTATAGAACAAATATTCTATTTAAGCAAGGTTCAAATTCCCTCAAACAAATCTTTGGTTGCGCGAGCACTTCCATTGATTGGTGGATACGCGCGCATGAAGGTCTCGACTCCATCGAACATGCTGAAGAACAAGCCGACAAAACCGCGTCGCATCTGACCACCCCCCTGGCTGGCATGACAACTACCGGCTTGTTCCTTCTGTTCAGAGACTGACCGATAATCAATCCGCGCGTGGACAGGGAAATCCACTTCGGCCAGTGAAACCAAATCAATATCGTGATTCCTGCCCCATTTGCGCGGGTCGCGCCCGAATAGCTTCAACAAACGCACGCCGAATTTGAAGAGTCCGCGTGGAATGGTATGGAAGTACAGCGCACGCGGTTGAAACGGCGACCCAGCTTCGGGGTGGAAAGAGGCGTCCGCAGCTTTTTCAAAAGCCAGCACGGTTGCATTATGGATATGAATGTGATCGGGATGTCGGTATCCCCCGATTGGGTCAAAGGTCAGAACAACATCTGGCTTGATTTCGCGGATATACTTTACAACGCGCCCCGCGACTTCGTCCACAGAGTGTGCAACTTGTGCATCAGGATGTTGATTATCCGGCGAACCGGGCATGCCCGAATCACGGTAATCGAGAAAGTAAACGCCCTTTAGGCCGAGATGTTCCGCCGCACAGCGCAACTCAGATTCGCGCAATTCGGCAATCGAACTGAAGCCTTGCATATATTCGGGATCGACCGTGCCGACCTCGCCGCGCGTCGCACAGACCAAATATACGTCTGCACCGCGTGAGGCGTACAGCGCCAATGTTCCGCCCATGCCAAAAGATTCATCATCCGGATGAGCCAGTACTGCCAATAAAGTTCGAGTGGTCATGAAATTGTTTTCTCCTAAAACCATTATAATTGTGACATCGGAGTTGGTTTAGCGTTTATCGAGAATTGATGGAGGCAGAATTTTGCCCTGGCAAATAAATCTACCTGCTCTTGTTCTGTTTCTAACGGCGGGAGCAGTTGCTAGCGCGGTCTGGATCACATCGCAACGACGCTCCGCTCTTGGGGGAAAAGTACTGTTGGGGCTGATGATCTCGATTCTGATTTGGGCTGTTTGCGCCGCGATCGAAGCCGCATATGTTGACCTGCCGCACAAAATCACATCGTCAAAGTTCGAGTATATAGGAGCCGCCACTGCAGCGCCTTTACTCCTGATTTTCACTTTGGTATTCACGCATCGCATTCGGCTGCTGACTACGCCAAATTTAATCGCCTTTTGGACTATCCCAGTCGCGACAATCTTTCTTGCCTTTACTAATGAATACCATCATCTGATTTGGACCAATTTTGAATCCAGCCCGGAGATCGGCAGCAACCTGATCATTTATGAGCATGGAATCGCTTTTTGGATTTACTTAGCCTATGCATATCTATGCGTGGGTGCAGCGACTGTACTTCTCATTATAGAATATCGGCGAGCCAAGAGCAATTATCGAAAACAAGTGGGAGCCATCTTGATCAGCACGCTCTTCCCATGGCTTGGCAACCTCCTCTACAATTTTGGCCCCAATCCCATTCCGGGCTTGGACTTAGCAGTTGTTGGTTTTGCGTGCACAGGTCTAACGCTGACCTGGGCGTTCCTATCGACGGGATTGCTGGATCTCATTCCAATTGCGCACAGCACACTGATCGAGCACTTGCAGGATGGCGTAATTGTCATAGACTCGAACAATCGCATCGTGGAAGCCAATACAGCCGCGGCTTATTTGCTTAATCAATCCACGCTTCCCATCGGAGCGGATGTGTTCAAGACTTTTCAAGCCTGGCCCACGTTAGCGTCGACTCTTGTGCAAAAAATCGGCCAGCCTACCGAAATTCCATTACCCGGCTCACCGCAACGATACTTGGACGTGCGCGTGACACCGGTGTTCGATCCAAACCAGCATGTGGCAGGTCATTTGGCCGTGTTACGAGAAATCACTGACCGTAAACGGATCGAAACTGCGTTGCGGCAAAAAAGCCTCGAGCTGGAACAGCGCGTTATGACCGATGAATTAACGGGATTGTACAACCGCCGCAATCTGGATAAATTTTTAGAGCAGGAATTCCGCCGCGCCGAGCGTTATCGAATCCCAGCCGCGTTCGCATTGTTCGATGTGGATGATTTCAAAAAGATCAATGATACTTACGGACATTTATGCGGCGATGTGGTTCTTCGTTCGGTGGCAGAGGCGCTGAGGCACGAAATCCGCATCACAGATGTTGCGGCGCGTATCGGCGGCGATGAGTTCTTTGTCATTTTTCCACATACGAGTGAAGACCAAGCCTGGGGCGTGATGGAACGGTTACGTCAACACTTGAGCATTTTCAAACAAAAGTGCGGCGATTTTTATATCTCGATCAGCGTGGGGGTTACGGGCTGGATTCCCGGCGATTCACCGGAAGAGGTTGTCCGCCGAGTCGATCGGTTATTGTATCAAGCCAAAGAACAAGGCAAGAACCGAGTCATAAGAACGAAGTAAATTATTTATATTCAAACAGGAGAATGAATGAAATTCGAGACGCTCGCGATTCACGCCGGGCAGGAGCCCGATCCAAATAACGGCGCGGTTATGACACCTATTTATCAAACTTCCACATATGCGCAGGATGGAGTGGGCAAAGCGCGCCAGGGCTATGAATATTCGCGCACGAAAAATCCAACGCGCAAAGCATTGGAAGATTGTCTGGCCGCGCTCGAAAACGGATCATTTGGTTTGGCTTTTGCCTCGGGCCTCGCCGCTACGGATACTGTCCTTCGCTTAATGGATAAAGACGCGCACGTGCTGGCTGGCAATGACGTGTATGGCGGAACCTTCCGTTTATTTGATAAAGTGCTGCGCCGCTTCGGTTTGGACTTTGATTTTGTGGACACCACCGATCCTGAATCTGTGGCGGACGCGTTGACGCCGCGCACGCGCCTCGTTTGGCTGGAAACGCCGACCAATCCGTATCTGCGCGTGACGGATATTCGCGCGGTCGCCGAGATCGTTCACGCGCATACTAATCATCCATTGTTAGTCGTGGATAACACTTTTGCGACACCTTATCTGCAACGTCCGCTCGCACTCGGCGCGGATATTGTTGTACATTCCATGACGAAATATCTTGGCGGTCATTCCGATGTAGTGGGCGGCGCACTGGTGGTGAAAGATCAGGCCTTATATGAAAGACTCGCATTCCTTCAAAACGCAGTCGGCGCGGTGCCCGGACCAATGGATTGTTTCCTCGTTCTACGCGGAATCAAAACCCTGCCCATTCGCATGGATCGCCACGCGGAAAACGCAGCCGCAATTCTGGCTTTCCTTGAGAATCATCCCAAAGTGGAACAGCTGATGTATCCGTACCATGCTTCTCATCCGCAAGTGAACATCGCAAAAAGACAAATGAAGAACGGCGGCGGTATGCTTTCATTCATTCTGAAAGGCGGACGCGAGGCCGCGCACAAATTTGCTGAGGCAACGAAGATTTTCACGTTGGCCGAATCGCTGGGCGGAGTTGAGTCGCTGATCGAAGTCCCCGCCGCGATGACCCATCTCTCTACAGCCGGCTCGCAAATGGAGGTTGATCCGGGGCTGATCAGATTATCTATTGGAATCGAAAACAAAGATGATTTGGTGCAGGATTTGGAACAGGCGTTAGCAAAGGCATGAATGAATAAAACTTCCGAAGGCTCTGAGCCTTCGGAAGTTTCAAAAAGCGCCCTACCCGGAATGTCGCATGGGCGACTTAACGGGCGGAGCTGTTTTATATTTGTCTGAATACCCTCACTTCAACCCCTCCCGATGGAAGAGGGAGTAGTGCGAACATTCAGCCAGGACTTCGCCGCGCTTCTCTTCTGTTTTGCCTCGGCTTACGTCCGTAGACGCAGAGCATTTCCGGCCTCGGTAACAAGTGACAGTCATTTTGAAAATCATTGCCACCTGCCTTTTGTGGACCTGGAGAGAATGGGACGCCGCCACACGAAACCCGTTGTTGATGTTGAAGTTGTTGAGGTTGTTCCTGTTGCGGTAGGCGCAGCGCGCATTCCTATCATTGTTGTTGAAGGAACCGCCGCGCAAGACCCGGCGACAATCTTCGGCGAGCCCCGTCGCAATTGCGACATCACAATTATACAACCAACATGGATCCAATTCTTTAAAAAAATTCCGCCTTACGGCGGAGGGGACAGAAAACAGAAAATCAGAAAACAGAGATTCAAAAGATCACAAAAGAGAAGGGGACGCCGCCACACGAAAACCGAGGCTGATGAGGAAGCTGTGGAGGTCGAACCCGAGGCGGCAGGCGCAGCGCGCATCCCAACCATTGACGCTGAAGGAACCGCCGCGCAAGACCCGGAGAACATCTTCTCCCGCTGTCAAATTCTCTCTTCCATCCCTCGGATTGTAGGGATACTTATAGGATGGCTTATCAAAATCCTGCCCCCATAAACTGGCAGTCCATTCCCAAACGTTACCCACCATATCGCTCACGCCGTAAGGCGAATCGCCCTGCGGTGAAAATGCGCCAACGGGTGTAGTTGTTTCTATCCCGCTTTCGCTCACATTGCATTTCGACGCATCGAATTCATTGCCCCACGGATAAATCCTGCCATCTGCGCCGCGCGCGGCCTTCTCCCATTCGGCTTCGGTCGGCAGGCGAAAGGCAACGCCGCGCGGAAGAGCGCTTCCATATTTCTGATTCATCCAATCACAAAAAACGGACGCCGTCTTCCAACTAACATTCACTACAGGATGCTTAAGTTTG
>DATKNJ010000151.1:0-10310 GCA_035541395.1 Anaerolineales bacterium | reverse complement strand
TGCGTTTGATCGCGTATTCTCCGCTCGAAATGGGCATGCTAACCGGCAAGTATTCACCGGAGAATCCCCCCTCCGGGACGCGCTCCACACAATACCATGCCATGCTTGGAAAGATCCAACCACTGTTGATGTTGATGACTGAGATCGGCCGCGAACATAACGGCAAGTCCAACTCGCAAGTGGCATTGAATTGGGTGATCTGCAAAGGTGCGTTACCAATCCCCGGCGCGAAGAACGCCTCTCAGGCACAACAGAATGCGGGCGGCGCGGGTTGGCGACTGACTGAGGAAGAAGTCACCAAGCTGGATGAAATGAGCGATCGAGTGCTTGCATAAAATCAGATGATGATAAAAAAAGACTCCCAATCATGGGAGCCTTTTTTATTGGTCGGGGCGCCGAGATTTGAACTCGGGACCTCACGGACCCGAACCGTGCGCTCTACCGGGCTGAGCCACGCCCCGAAGCGGACGGATTATATACCCGCCCCCTCGCTTTGACAAGCCTGCTAAGGATTCAGCGTAATCTGTTGTGTATAAATATAAATCGGTATGTTCAACGAAGGATCCATTTGACGGATCGAAAGCAAGGCCATGGTTTGATCTGCAACTTTATATGGCAGCGTTGTTGAAAATTCCTGTGGATCGAGGCCGCTCAACGTCAGGATGCGCGTGTTGATGATCTTGTTATCCGGCCCAATCAAATCGATGAAAACAGGTTGTTGATTGAACGGCCAGATGCGACCTTCGATGTTGAGGTCTCCGCCGGAGACACTTGCCATATCTTTCGGTGTGGAAAGTACAGCGCGTTCATAGACGATATTCCCGGCCGGTGTAATTTGATTGGCGCCCGCTGAAAGCAGAATCAGCGGCAGGGAATTCAGGGCGCGCATTCTGCCCTGCTTATCCTTGGTGCTGATTTGCAGATAACCCGATTCAGCCGCGGCCCGAATTTGAAACGGGATTTTATAGACTCGATACGCGCCGGATAGCAGCCGGTCGACGCGGTCGATCACGCGGCCCAGCAAACGGCCGTCTTCGCCAAGCAAATCCACTTGAACGACTCCGCTTTCACCCGACACAATCAGCAATTGCATTGACAGCGGAGAGATGATTCGCGACATCGGCCCGGGCGAAAGGAATTGAATCTGTGCCAGCGGAATATTTGGTTGAGGCGTGAACGTCTGCGTGGGAAGCGGCGTGGACGGAATCGGAGTCGCTGAAGGAGGCTCTGTGTTCGCAGGCGCGGCGGTTGGCGAGAGGGCTTGCGAGGTCGCCAACGCGGCTTCACTGGTCATCGCGATGATAGTCGGGATGTAAGCCTGCGGGAGAATCGTCGGCGCAGGACTCGGCGTTGATAACGCGCAGCCAGCCAAAAGTCCAGAGAGAGAAGCGAGGAGGAAAATTCTTCGAAGCATAAACACGATGAGAGACGCTCCGTTTGGAGCGTCTCTTCTTATCCAGCAGAATTAAAGTCCGTAGACTTCGCCAAACTTTTTCGTCAGATAACGAACATACGCATCGGAATTGATCCTGGAGCCGGTAATCTTTTTGACGAGTTCCTGTGGCTCGAACTTGCGGCCGTGAACATGCAGGTTTTCGCGCAGCCAGCCGAGCAAACCATCGAACTTCCCTTTGCGGAATTGCTGATCGAGGTCGGGAATATCTTTGGTGATCTTCTCCCACAATTGCGCGGAGACCAGATTGCCCAATGCGTATGTAGAGAAGTAACCGATGGCGCCGCCAGACCAGTGCATATCCTGCAATACACCTTGCGCATCGTTGGCAGGCGTAATGCCGAGATATTCATCCATTTTGGTATTCCAAATATCGGGCAAATCCTTCACATCCAGAGCGCCTTCCACCATGCCGATCTCCAACTCGAGGCGCAACATGATGTGCATGTTGTATGTGGCTTCATCCGCGTTGACGCGAATGAACGAAGGCTCGACTTTGTTGATGGCTTTATAGAACGATTTCAAACTGACTTCGCCGAGTTGGGATGAAAAAGTCTTTTGGAGCTTTGGATAAAAATATTCCCAAAACGCCATCGAACGACCAACCAGGTTTTCCCACATGCGCGATTGCGACTCGTGAATCGCCAGTGACGCGCCGCCCATCAGCGGCGTGCGGTCAAATTCCTGTTTGCTGCCAAGCTCATATAACGCGTGCCCAGTCTCGTGCATGGTACTAAAGAGCATGGCAATGGGTTTGTCCGCTTCAAAGCGCGTGGTGATGCGCACATCGTTGACGCTGAATGTTGTTGTAAACGGATGCGGTGCGCGATCCTGGCGACCTTTACTCCAATCGTATCCAAACTGGGTCGCAATCTCGCGGCTGAACTTTTCCATCTTTTGATCGTTGTATTTGCCATACAGGAACGAATCCTTCACCTGCTTTTTATCGGCAATGGCTTTCAACAACTTCACTTGCTTCGGGCGCAACGCATCGAAGATGGCTTTTACCTCGGCAGTCTTCATGCCAGGTTCGTAATCATCCAGCAGCGTATCATACGGATGATCCGCGGGCGGGAAGAACGAGACATACTTTTTGACGAGGTCCACTACTTTTTCGAGATGCGGTCGGAAAACGGAGAAGTCCGATTTCTGACGAGCTTCCACCCACGCTTCAAACGCCCGCGTCGTGACGACTGCTTGCTCTGCAACAAATTCCGGCGGGACGCGCACAGCCTTCTCGTAATCGCGCGCGGCCACACGCACATAAGCCGCGTCATCGGACTCCGGGTCTGCTCCCGCGTATTCGGCTTTTAAATCATCGAGCAGTTTTCCCACTTCGTCCGAAGTGAATTTGATCTGCGCCAGTTTGCCAAGTGTTGCAAGCTGGTAACCGCGGGCTTCCGAACCGCCCTGCGGCATAAACGTCTGCTGATCCCAACCGAGCACCGCGGCCGTATTGCGTAAGTCCGCGACTTCGGCGAGGATCTCTTTCAGTTGATTCAGTTTTTCGCTCATGGGTCTCCAAATGAAAGAAGTTGCGTGCAGAATACAGATAGGTACGTCCGATTTTATCTTATTCGGTGAGACTCTGCACCCCTCCAGAGAGGGAAAGAAAAAGCCCGCCAAGTGAATTTGGCGGGCTTGATGCTGTGAGTTTACGGGCAATAACTTCGCTGGCGATTGCCATCGATCTGGATGCGGACCTCGGAATTCGCGTTCAGATAAACACCCATCACAAAGGGTTGACCGTTTACATCCATATCATAAATTTTGTATGGACTCGGAGGAAACCATACGCGGTTATTGGGCGCGTCGGTAATTGGCGGAACGACGGTACCGCCTGGTTCCACCCACATCTGATGAGAGGTGCAATTGATGAGATAAGCGCCGGTGGGCCACTCCACTTTTCGAATCAGCGGCAAGTCCAACACGTTTCCGCTGACGGAAGAATACTTCGTTTGAATGGAGACCCAGCCGGTTTTGCCGGGCTGCGATGGAATCGGAATCTGAACCCAGCCATCGAGGACGCTGCGTGCGATGGCAGAGGCGCTTTCGCCTTCGTGAAGCGAATCAATGGCATCAAAGACTTCGTCCGGGCCGGAGCGAATCGCCAAGTCACCATCGACAGCCGTCACCATGACCGGCGCCAGCGTAGGAGTCGGAGAGAGAGCTTCCGCCAAAACGGGAGCAGGAGTCGGCGTGGAAGGAAGCGTAGGCACCATCGTAGCTGATTCTGTCGGAGGTATCGCAGTCACTTGCGGCAACGCAAAGGACACCGGCGCGGGAGTCTGGAATCGGGCGCAGCCCTGACTTAAGAGAATCAAGACAAGCACCAAAGGCCAGAGAGAGTTCTTCAAAAATCGGCGAGACATCAAATTACTCGTAGCGCAACGCTTCAACCGGTTCGAGGCTGGAGGCGCGATTGGCCGGATAAATTCCAAAGAACAATCCAACCGCCGCGGAGAAGATCGTGGCTAGTAGAATCGAGTTCATTCCAACGATCGGCGTAAAGTTGTTGCCGGTCGCGGCCGCGACGCGGCCCACGATAAAGGCGATCAACCAGCCGAACAGAATCCCGATCAGACCGCCGAAGAGACTCAACAACGATGACTCGGCCAAAAATTGAACCAGGATATCGCGCTTGCGCGCGCCCAGCGCCTTACGCAAACCGATCTCTCGCGTCCGTTCGGTGACGGACACCAACATGATATTCATGATGCCGATGCCGCCAACGAGCAATGAAATGGCCGCGATGCCGCCAAGAAAGATCGTCAATACGCCGGTCACGCTTTGGACAGTGCTGAGAATACTTTCCTGCGTGAAAACCGTAAAGTCATCCTGGCCGATTGGCGTGCGATGGCGCGTGCGCAGGATTTGCGTGATCTCGTCCGACGCGGCGGCCACTGACTGAAAGTCAGTTGCTTGCACATAAATAACGTCCACGTTCCCGGAGCCGGAACCCTGCAAAAGACGAGCTTGCGCCGTCGATAACGGGACCAAAACTTCGTTATCTTCCGAGCCGAACGCGCTACCACCTTGTGGAGACAAGACTCCAATGATACGGAACGGCTGGCCGGAAACACGAATCGTCTCTCCAACTAATCCGTCGCGATGACCGAATAACTTGTCAGCTACATCGACGCCGATGATCGTCACTGAGGCGCGCCCGAGGCTTTGATCATCCGTGATAAAACTTCCGTCCAACAAAGTGATATTGCGGACACCCTGATAAGCCGAAGTGACACCTACAATCGTTGTGCTCTTAGTCTGGCCGTTGAAATCGGCGATGCCATTCCCCTGCACCACTGGCGCGACGGCCTGCACATGTGGCGCAGCATAAGGATCCATCAACGCGTTGGCATCATAGATCGTAAGCGGACGCGGGTTGTGGACATTGTCATTGTTGCGCGCGCCGCGGAATACGAAGAGCAAGTTTGTTCCGACTTGGTTGATCGAGCCAGTGATGGAGGCTTGTGCGCCATTTCCCACAGAGAGCATGGCAATCACGGCAGCCACACCGATCACAATTCCAAGCACAGTCAATCCCGAACGGAGTTTGTTGGAGTTCAAGCTTTCAAGCGCTTCTAAAATAACTTGCGATGCGTTCATGTTTTACTCAACCCTTCCGTGCCATCTTCCACCAGACCATCGCGTATGTGAATGATTCGTTGAGTCTGTTCTCCGATGACTGGATCATGCGTTACGATAATTAAGGTGGTACCGCGCTCTTTATTCAAGTTCAACAGCAAGTTCATGATCTCCTTGCCCACTTTCGAGTCAAGGTTGCCGGTAGGTTCGTCAGCCATGATGATGGCCGGTTCATTGACGATGGCACGCGCAATCGCCACACGTTGCTGCTGGCCGCCAGAGAGTTCTGTAGGACGGTGCGTTATACGATCTTGCAGTCCAACCGCTTCGAGCGCGGCTTTGGCACGTTCGCGCCGTCCCTCGTTGGTCCCTGCATAGCGCAGGGGCAACTCAACGTTAAAGAGAGCCGTCTGGCGCGATAACAAGTTAAAGGACTGGAAAACGAATCCGACTTTGCGGTTGCGGATGGCCGCCAGTTGATCGTCATTCAACGTGGCAACCTGCTCGTTATCCAAAATATACTCGCCGGAGGTCGGACGGTCGAGGCATCCCAGAATGTTCATCATGGTGGATTTGCCCGATCCGGACGGACCCATAATGGCTACCACTTCGCCGCGTTTGATCTTAAGCGAAGCGCCGCGCAAGGCCTGAACCTCAACCTCGCCCATTTTATAGACTTTGGTCAGGTCTTTGGCTTCAACGACCCAATCCATGACTAACCTCCGCCTCGAACGACAGCACCGCCACCGCCGCCAACCTGTGCGGGCGGATTCAAGATGATTAGATCGCCTTCTTTTAAGTTTCCTTTTGTCACAACGCTTTGCGTGCCATCTGAGAGGCCAAGCGTAACTTGAACCGCCTCAGGCCGGTTATTGTTCAGGACATATACAACCGGGCTCCCATCAACAAAGCGCACCGCGCGATTCTGAACCAACAATTGGTCTTTGACCTGATTCACTGTGATGTTAACCGCGGCCGTCATGCCCGGCTTGACTTGCTGATCCGCGTCGGTTAATTGCACGGTCACGGTGAAGTTCACCGCGCCGGAAACCACATCACCAGACTGCGAGACTTCCACCACTTTGCCGTTATAAGGTTTGTTTGAAACCGCATCAAGCGAGATAGTTGCAGGTTGGCCGACTTCCACGCTGTTGATATCAACTTCCGAAACCTGAACATCCACCAGCAAGCTGGATAGATCATCCATGCGGAAAGCGGATGTGCCTGCCGTGACTTGATCGCCGGACATCGGGTCAGCTTGAGTAACTGTCCCCGAGAATGGCGCGATGATTTGAGCCGCGTTCAGCGTGGCCTGCGCCGCGTCGACGCGTGCTTGCGCTGCAGCAACGTCAGCATCATTCGGGCCGTCTTTCACGCGGTCATAGGTGCGCTGCGCATCGTCAAGCTGAGCCTTCTTCAAAGCCAGATCGTTATCAGCCTTTTGAATCGTCTCAGGATCAGCATAGCCTTTGTAATACGTAACTTTCGGGAAAGTATGACCACCTATCGTCATGAAGGTAATCTTCTGCAAATCAATTTTCCCGTTCAGAGAGTCACGATACGTTTTGGCCTTATCGTACGCGTCCTGCGCACTGACCAAAGCAATGGCCGCCTGAGAGCGGGCCGTATCCGATTTCATCAAATCATCCAACGCTTTTTGCGCATCGACCAAATCGGCCTCAGCCAAGATAATGCTCTGCGGCAGCGATGTACTTTCGAGCGAAGCCAGCACATCATCCTTTTTTACAACGTCGCCAACTTTCACATTGACTTTATCCACAGTGCCGGAAGTTTGCCAGGCCAGCGAGGCGCTCTGTGCGGCGCGGATACTGCCGGTCGCGCCGACCACTGCGGTCAGATCGCCTTTGACAGCTTTTTCAGTCTGATAGATGCTCTGCTTATTTCTATTCCCGCGCGAAACCAGGAAGAAACCAACCAACACCACGGCGACCACGCCGATGATGATCCAGGTTCTTCGGCTGATTTTTGCAAATCGTTCTTTCATTCTTTGTTTTCCTCCAATAACGGATTAAGATCCCACGGTTGCATGGAACCGAAACGGGTCGTGATGACAACACCCAGCCCTGCGCCACCAAATAACAAGGTAAGGATGATTCCAAGATAAGGTACGTGCATGAGTCCCTGCAGAAATAATAACCCAATCAGCAGGGCGGTCAATGGGGAACGGAACCAGCCGCCGCGTACTAACAGGCCGCGTCCCAAAACATAAGCAACGACCAAATATCCCCAGACCGAAAAGATAAAAAGAGTGATGGCCGTTAAAACTGTCAACGGAAACGTGATGCGCGCCAACGAAGAAACCAGTGCGAACGCGGCGAACAACAACAGGAACAAGAGTCCTGCTATGCCAATTTGGAATGAACGTTTCCACGAGACACTCAACGCAGACTGCATGTTACGGACGCGGCTCGGAGTGAGATAAAAGCCTGCTGCGCCAAACAGGAATAAAGTCAGGAAAGAGGCGAGATGCGAGACCCAGCCCGGCACTTCCGCCAGCCGCATGTCCACCTGATCGGGAGTCGGAAACTGCTCCGCTCTTCTGGTCAGTAAAACATTCGGGATAAGCTGTTTCGCCTCACTGCCAAGAAAAAGCACGCTGAGGGTGGCCAGCAGAACCAAAACCATGATCACAATACGCCAACGCGTCATTTTCATTCCTTTTGACTACACACCGAGAGCAGATTGTAGACTGAATATGTAAACACAATGTTAAAGCGGCATCTGAAATATACGCCGATCCAACTCAAAGAACATGCCAAAAGCCATTAAAAGAATGCCGAGCACCGAGATAGCCAGCAAAGAACTGATCGAAGCCTGGACCGTGAACATTCCATTCCAAAGATTCTGAAGCGCCTCCAACGATCCCATGTTCATCATGTTCCAACCGCCGATCAACCACGAGGCGCTCAAAGAAGACCAATCGCTATCCAGCCGGGTGAGAATCGGCGAAGCCAAGATCAATCCGCCAATCCCGCAGCTTAGCGCCAAAGCGTGACGCAGAATCATGCGCTGTACATAGCGCCGATGCACAATGGCGCGGATGCGCGCCGACAAATCCGCAGAAGGCGTGTGACGCGGCAGCAGCTTCAACATGCGATCCATCTTATCCATCGTCAGCCTCCATTCTCTCCTTCAGTTTTTGCTTGGCGCGCCGCAAATGTGTACGGACGGTATTCAACGGCATTGAAAGCGCCTGTGCGATCTCTTCGTAGTCCAAACCGGCGTCATATCTCAAAGCGATCACGGCGCGATATCCGATGGGAAGAGATTCAACTGCCGCGGCCAGCCGCTCCAAAGTCTGCTTTTGATCGAACTGCGCTTCCGGCTCCGGACCTTCATCTGCGCGGTTTTCGAGTACATTCTCCGCGACCTCATCATCCAACCAGCGTTCGCGCCGATAGCGATCACGCGCCAGGTTCGACGCGATGGTCGCCAGATAAGGCAAAAGAGGTGCATCTGTCTGATACCTAGGAAGTTTCTGCCAGAACCGCCAGAAGGTTTCCTGCACAATCGACTCGGCTTCGAGCGTATCCGTCACCATGCGACGCGTAATCCGATAGACAGCCAGTGTATACGCTTCTACGAGTTCAGCGAAGGCTCGTTCATCATGCAAACGGGCGTGCTGGATCAGGTCAAGTTCTTTGCCGCGGTTAAGCCGTTTCATTCAAAGCACGCAGGACTGGCGGGAAAGTTTCATGTTTCGATTTTACCTTTCCCAGCCGGTTTCCATTCAAATCAACAAACCACGCCTTAATGTACGTACAACATACCTGGAATGTGTATGCAAATTCAAATAGTGTAACTCTGAGCGTAGCGAAGAGTCTCATTTTCAAGATAAAAAGTGAGATTCTTTGTGGCGCAGAGCGCCACAAAGAATGACACACAAAGAGTATTTACTATAAACTCAAGGTTTGCAAAACAAATTGTGACAATTGTCGTCTGGTTTCGGTGACATTAGAGCCTTTGTCACTCGAAACGCTTTAGGTATGATGATAAAAACTTTTAGTCTTCTTTTTATTGGAGTCCCATGCAGGCCATTCCAAGTGAATTCTTAGAGATCGACCGAAAAGCGCGGACAAACCGTCCTTTTTTCGACCTTGACCTGCGTTCCCCCCAAGAAAGAATCTGCGATTTTAACGAAGTTGTGCTGGCTTTCGACGCCGAACGCGCCATGGTCGAGGCAGCACGCTGTATTCATTGTCCCGATCCCGCACCTTGTATGCTGGCTTGCCCAACACATAATGACATTCCTTCGGCCATGTGGCTGATCGAACAAGGTCGTTTCAACGAAGCCGCTCAACTTTATCATGACACCAGTTCCTTGCCCGAAATCTGTGGGCGCGTATGCCCGCACGAACAATTATGCCAAGGCTCCTGTGTACTCAATAAACATCATGAACCTGTACTGACTGGTGCTTTGGAGACTTTTACAGTGGATTATCAGTTTCAAACAGAAGGATACAAAATTCCACTCGGCCTCTCGACCGGAAAACGGGTGGCCGTGATCGGAGCCGGACCCGCCGGTTTAGCGTGCACCGAGCAACTGATCCAGAAGGGATACGATGTAACCATTTTCGAGTCCAAACCGGCCGCGGGCGGTCTGCTCGTATATGGCATCCCCAACTTCAAATTGTCGAAGAATGTTTGGATCAGAAAATGGGAACAGTTCGAACGCGCAGGAGTCAAGTTTTCTCCGAACACATACATCGGAAAAAACAAAACCATCGACGAGCTTTTCAATGAAGGTTTCGAAGCGGTGTTCATCGGCTGCGGTTCGGAAGTTGACGCCAAAATGGAAGACACACCCGGCACCGATTTACCCGGCGTGTATCAAGCCACGGACTTCTTAATCCGCGGCAACGTGGATCGCAAGATACTGCCGGAAAACATGCGCGAGCCGCTTCAAATCGGAAACCGCGTGGCTGTCATTGGCGGCGGCGACACCGCGTCTGATTGCCTGCGCACAGCGTTACGGCTTGGCGCGCAAGAAGTGACTTGTCTTTATCGGCGCACGGAAAAAGAAATGCCCGGCGGAAAGAAAGACCGCGAACTGGCGCGACAGGAAGGCGCTAAATATCGCTTCCTCACACAACCCGTGAAATTCCTGGCGGGACCAGATGGAAAACTGGCATCTGTGGAATGCATCGAAATGCGCCTCGGAGAGCCGGATGCCAAGGGCCGCCGCAGACCGGTACCGGTCGAAGGCTCGAATTTTACTGTGCCCTGCGATACTGCCGTTCTCGCGTTG
>DATKNJ010000150.1:0-6300 GCA_035541395.1 Anaerolineales bacterium | reverse complement strand
TTGGAAATCTCCCAGACTCAATTGCTTTTTTCGATCAGGGCAATGCGCTAATGTCACCACATGTTGACTTCTTCACTAAGATTGTCACTGCTGAAGCATATGTATTCAACACTGAGTTTCCCAAAGCCGAGCAACTACTTGATGAAGTAATAAAAGGACTGGATACAGAAGAAAAGGTCGATGGGCATACTAAGAGTTATATATCTAGAGATCGCGGCCGCGCTACTCTCATAAAAGCGAATATGGCTTTTATGCTACATTCCCCTAATTGGCAAGAAACTGTTCAACAACTGCTTAATCCGCTGTATTCAAAGGATTCATCATTCTACTTTGCCGGTGTTACACTTGCCCAATCTTATGCCTCCCAAGGAAATAAGGAACTGGCAAATAAATATTTCCGCGAATCGTACAAGCTAATTCGAATAACATCCGCTACGCAAACAGAAGTGCGTTCTCAAATTCTTTTTTTGATGACGGCTGGTATGGCATCAAAATACATTTCTGAGGAAAGCGAATCCAAGATTTATCTTGATCAAGCAAGTAATTTAGTTAGCTTGTTACCTAAATTGGAGAATCAGATATGTACAGTCTATTCAACTCTTAGCAAGCGCAATGTGTCTAGCGAAGAGATAAAAGAGCATATCGAATTTATTCGACAAGGACAGGTGCTCTTGAATCATGATAATTAATCAATTTACCCTATCTTTTACACATAATACTTTATGACAACCCGCCAGATCGTGACACTCCCCGAACCTGTGCTATATCGCAAAGCGCGGCCTGTGACAAAATTCGACAAAGACCTGCAAACCCTCATTGACGATATGGTCGATACCATGCGCGACGCGCCCGGTGTCGGATTGGCCGCGCCGCAAGTGGGCATCTCCGAACGATTGATCGTTGTTGAATACGCCGAGCAACCGGAGGTAAAAGAAGGCGAAGAGCCCAAGGAAGTCAAGCCCAAACTTTATGTGGTGGTCAATCCCGAGATCGTAAAAACATCGCAAGAGACCGTGATGGGCGTGGAAGGCTGTCTCTCGATTCCCGGTCTGGTCGGTGAGGTTGAACGCTTCGAGGAGATCCAGGTCAAAGGGCTGAACCGGCGCGGACAGCCGATGAAAGTCAAAGCCCAAGGCTGGCTGGCGCGCATCTTCCAACATGAGATCGATCACGTCAATGGCATAGTCTTCACCCAGCGTGCCACGAAGGTTTGGAAACCGCAAACCGAGGAAGAGGAAAACGACAGGGTCTAAGTGAAGGCGATCCGCCCATTGACTGCGAATGACCTGCCGCGCCTGATCGAATTTTGGATCGAGCACTGGGGCGGTGACGAGATGATCGTCCATGGCGATGTGTTTCGACCGGAACAGTTGAATGGCTTTGTGACCGAAGACTGGTCCGGTGTTGTAACATATATCATCCAAAACGATTCATGTGAAATTATTTCGCTAAATAGCTTGAAGGAGAAACGAGGAGTTGGGACAGCCTTGATTAATGAAGTAATAAATCAAGCCCGAAAGCAGAATTGTCGTCGTTTATTCCTCGTAACCACCAACGACAATCTGCATGCGCTAGGCTTTTATCAACGCCACGGCTTTGAGCTGGCGTGCGTTCGGCGCGGCGCCGTAGATGAAGCCCGGAAAATCAAACCGGGCATCCCTGTGATCGGAATGAACAACATCCCCTTGCGGGATGAGGTCGAACTGGAGATGGCCTTCCCCTGCGGGGACGACGTGCGAGGCGCAAAGCCCTGATTGGCACAGCCATGTCGAAGGGCGAGGCGACGCGGCAAACCCCCGTTTCAAATGCGAGATTGCCACGGGCAGACAGCGCCCTCGCAATGACATACAAATACCATGCACATCAAACATCTCTCCCTTACCAACTTCCGCAACTTTGCCCGCCTGGATATCGACCTGCCGCAACGCGTGATCCTGCTCGTCGGAAATAATGCGCAGGGCAAGACCAGCATACTCGAAGCCATTTATTTCCTGGCATCTTTTACATCATTTCAAACCAATACCGACCGTCAGCTCGTCAACTTCGTGGAAGCCAAGAATCCCCTGGCGGTGGCACGACTTGTCGCCGAATATGAACGCAACAAAAAGAAGCACAAGCTCGAAGCGCGCTTGATCCTCGAACCAACCGGTCTCAACGGCCAGCGCCTTCGCAAAGAAGTACTGCTGGATGGCGTGAAGAAACAAATCAACGAGATCATCGGCCATTTCAACGCAGTGATCTTTGTACCGCAAATGTCGGGCATCATCGAAGACGGTCCCGAAGAACGGCGCCGTTATTTAAATCTTGCACTGGCGCAAACGGTCACGCC
This sequence comes from Anaerolineales bacterium, assembly GCA_035541395.1. GTDB lineage: Bacteria > Chloroflexota > Anaerolineae > Anaerolineales > Villigracilaceae > JACPVF01. Next base: position 3,971 of record DATKNJ010000150.1, on the reverse strand, counting down.
GTATGCGGGTACATTAAGCGATTACAACCAGGTGCTCAGTCAGCGCAACGCGTTGTTGAAAATGCTAAGCGAGAGCGGCGGCGACCCGAAGCAATTGGAAGTCTGGGATGAAACGCTGGCGAAGCTCGGCGCACAGATCGTTCAATGGCGCATCGAAGCCGTCCAGCAGATCGAACGACTCGCAACGCGCGTTCACAGTGAACTGACCCATGGACGCGAAGTCCTGCGATTGAATTATCAACCGGCGTATGATCCATTGCCGCCGATCAGCATGAAACTGACGACGGATACCGACCGTTCCGCCCTGAAAGTGGATGACATCCAAAAAGGGTTCCTGGCGCGCCTGAAGGAAATCCGCTCTGAAGAGATCGCGCGCGGCGTAACCACCATTGGTCCACACCGCGACGAATTGCGGTTCCTCACCAACGGCGTTGACCTCGGTGATTACGGTTCGCGCGGTCAAATCCGCACGACATTGCTGGCATTGAAACTGGCCGAAGTCAATTGGATGAAGGAACGCACAGGCGAATGGCCGGTGATCCTGCTCGACGAAGTGATGGCAGAACTCGATTTGCAGCGCCGCGCTGATTTGCTGAAGTATGTCGGCGAAAGCGAACAGGTTTTGTTCACCGCCACCGACGAGCACATGTTCGCGTCGGGGTTCGTTGAGCATGCGGAGGTGTGGAAAGTAATGGATGGAAGTGTAAAGAAAAATTAAACACCAAGGGCACGAAGGAACATAAAGGAAAAGCTTTTAACCTTTGTGCCCTTGGTGTCCTTCGTGGTTCAAAAGAGATTTGAAAATTTACGGAGGCAGAAATGACCGTCAAACATGCTGTAGATGTAGAAGCCAACGACGTCGTGAACGCAAGGGACACCAAGATCCAGGTATTGATTTCAGCCAAGGAGGGACCGAACTTCGCCCTCCGGAAATTCTCCATGCAGAAAGGCGGTGGCATGCCGCGCCACACCAACACTGTCGAACATGAGCAGTATGTTTTGCGCGGCGAAGCTACCATCACGATTGGCGATGAGAGGCATCAGGTCAAGGCCGGGGATGTGGTGTTTATTCCTGAAGGCGTGATCCATTCATACCAGAACACAGGCGATGAACCGTTTGAATTTTTGTGCATCATTCCCAATAAGGAAGATAACGTCACGGTAGTGGACGCGAGTTGCTGATATTTGAATGCAATATGAGAGGGGCTCATGAACAAGATTTCCATCGGGGAACGAATCTATAACTGGTTTGAAGTCAACATCATGGATAAACTGGTCGCGCAGAAAAGCCCGGGACCGGTCTTCAAATGGATTTTCAAAATCCCCATCCTTCAATATAAGCTCGGCCTGGGATGGCTGATCGGTGAATATGTTTTGCTATTGACCACTACAGGCCGCAAGAGCGGCAAGCCGCATCACACGCCACTGGAATATATCTATGACCGCGAGCATGACAAGTATCGCATTGCGGCAGGCTGGGGCGGCAGAACCGACTGGTACCGCAACATCTGCGCCGATCCGCACGTCACGGTACAGTTGGGACACAGAAGGTTTGCAGCGATTGCTGAAAGAGCCTCGGATGAGGAAGTGGCAAAATACATGATGGGGATTTCACAGCGCCATCCGGGCATGGACAAAGTCTGGAACCGCTGGTCCGACCATCCGGTGGACGACACATTGGAGAGCTATGTTCACGCAGCCCGATTCTTCCCGTCGGTATGGCTGCATCCATTGCAATCATACATCAACAAAACGCTGATTGAATATTGATATAATCGGCTTCACGTTAACCATCCTTCATCCCCTCCGAGAGACATCATGAACGTCAAAAAACAATTGAACATCCGCCGCGCCACCTCTGCAGACCGAGCCGACTGGCTGAGAATGCGCCAGGCATTGTGGCCCGAAGACGACATCGAAACACTGGAACTCGGCATGGATTCCACGCTCGCTGATCCGCTGATGCCGGTCTTCGTCGTGGAACGGGCGGACGGGAAACTCGGCGGTTTTCTCGAAGCCAGCGCGCGCAAATATGCGGACGGTGCTCTCAGCAGTCCCGTTGGTTACATCGAAGGCTGGTTTGTGGACGAAGATCTACGCGGTCAAGGAGTCGGCAAAGCACTGATGCAAACCGCCGAGGATTGGGCACGCGGCCTCGGCATGACGGAGATGGGATCCGACACATGGCTCGATAACGAGATCAGCATCAAGGCACATCTCGCGGCGGGATATGAGGAAGTCGAGCGCCTGGTCCATTTTTTAAAAACACTATAATTAGTGCGAGATATACGAAGATGGCCCATCTTTTTCCTTTTGATTTTATCGGCCTGCACTCCACCATCCGGCCAGCCAAAGGAGGTTGTTATGGCTTTATCTATCAGCAGTCCGGCATTTAAGAACGGTGCATCCATTCCTGCCGTGTACACCTGCATCAGCAAGAACATCTCCCCGACACTGGTGTGGAGTGGTCAACCGGCGGCGACAAAATCATTCGCCCTCATCATGGACGATCCGGACGCGCCTGGCGGCACCTGGGTCCATTGGGTAATCTATAACATTCCCGCCTCGGCGCGCGGACTTCAGGAGGCCGCGCCGATCAAGGCCCGGCTCACCGATGGAAGTCTGAATGGAATCAACAGCTCGGGCAATCTGGGTTACGACGGTCCGTGTCCGCCCAGCGGAACGCATCGTTATTTCTTCAAACTCTACGCATTGGATACCATGCTCACTCTTCCATCTGGAGAGAATAAACAGAAATTGCTTTCCACCATGCAGGATCATATTCTGGCCCAAGGTGAACTGATGGGTACATTCAGCAAATAGACTTCATGGTCATCATTGGTGAAATTGCCGGCCTACTGACCTCGCTTTTCTGGTCCATCAATGCAGTTGTCGTAACCAAAGCGGGCAAAATGGTCGGCTCATCGTGGATCATCAACCGGACGCGCCTAGTCTTCGCGCTGCTCTATCTTGTCGTCTTAAACTTCATTTTATACCACCAGGCACTGCCAACCCAAGCCGGAGTTCAACGCTGGACGTGGCTTTCGCTTTCCGGCGTAGTCGGCCTGGCAGTGGGCGATGCGTTTCTCTTCCAAGCCTATTTGATGGTCGGTGCGCGGCTTGGGACCCTGCTTTTGAGTCTCTCCACCATCTTCGGTGTGCTGGAGGCGTGGGTCTTCCTCGGTGAATCATTGAGCCTCATGGAAATCGTCGGCATCGCACTGACGTTGGGCGGCATCATGTGGGTCATCCTCGAGCATGGCAATAACAGCCAGCCGACTCTGCGTCCGTCTGCATGGGGTGTGTTGTGCGGAGTCCTCGCCGCCATTGGTCAAGCCACCGGATTGGTGTTTTCCAAACAGGGCATGGCCGGGAATTTCTCGCCAATCAGCGGAAACGTGATCCGCATGTCTGCGGCAGTAATCGCGTTGTGGCTGATCACGTTCATGCAACGCGAGGCGGGAAAGACAATTCAAGTTCTAAAAGAAAACCCAAGCGGGCTTCAATTGCTGGCACTCGCCGCATTGCTCGGACCGGTGATCGGTGTTTCATTATCCCTGTTAGCCGTTCAAGATACGCCTGTTGGTGTGGCCAGCGTGCTGACCTCGCTTTCGCCGATCTTCATACTCCCCATCAGCCATTTCTATTCCAAAGAGCATTTGGGCTGGCAGGTCATTGCCGGAACGATATTGGCAACGGCCGGCGTGTCCATTCTCTTTTTATTCTGAAACGATTCAGCTATCCTCGATCGAGAAAGCCAACCGCAAGAAGTATAATCAGCGTATGACGGTGCTTAACGGGAAACACATTCTGCTTGGCGTGACCGGTTCCATCGCGGCTTTCAAAGCCGCGGATTTAGCTTCCGAGCTCACACAGCTCGGCGCACAAGTGGATGTCATTCTTACACCCGCCGCCGAGAAATTCATCACACCGCTCACATTTCAGTCCGTGACGGGGCGGCGCGCATATGC
>DATKNJ010000149.1:0-10407 GCA_035541395.1 Anaerolineales bacterium | reverse complement strand
GCTGCGGGCCGCGCGAAGAGATGCGCTGAAACCACGTCACGCGCGTGCAGCGAATCGAGCCAATCCAAGGCTTGTCGCGGCGCGCGCTTTTCTCCACTTTCGCCTTCGTATTCTGCGTAAAAAGAATGCAGACGTTTCGAGAATGGCGCGACCTTCGAGAAGCCGAGCAGGATTTGGTCGAGCAGATGCGTACCACTTTTCGGGAAGGAAATGCCAAGCAAAACCGGCCAGCCGCTTTGAGGTCTAGGAAGTGAAGCGAAGCGGACTTGCTGTACGAGTTTCTCAGAGCGATAGGTGAATCCGCGTGCAAAAGATTTTATGGTCATATTCGTTGTAAATTCAATTATACGTTATAGAGAAGTCCGGCGCGTAAAGGGGATATAATAATTCGGCTTGAATTTATAAATAAGTCCGCACGTGGATTTATGTTTGGAGATTTCATGATTCAGAAAATGAGAATATGGCTGGAACGCGCGGCCAACTCGCGGACGCTGCTGATGGGCAGCGCTGCAATTGTGGTAGGGCTGGCCAGCGGTGCGGGGGTTTGGTTGTTCAAGCTGGCAATCGATATTCTCCAGAAGTTGATGTTTGGAAATCTGAATAACTTTTTCTCGCACGCCGGTTCCTGGACCGTAATCCTGATCCCGGTGATCGGCGGCGTGATTGTGGGACTGATTATTCAATATCTTTTGGGCGATGAAAAAGTACACGGCACCGCCGCGGTGATGGAGTCGGTCGCGCTGACTGGCGGACGGTTGCGTTATCAGCAGACTCCACTCAAATCCATCGCGGCTGTGATCTCGATTGGTGCGGGCGCTTCCGTTGGCCCGGAAGATCCATCGGTGCAGATCGGCGCCAACCTCGGTTCGATGATCGCGCAGTGGCTACATCTAGCAGATGATCGCATCCGTACGTTGGTCGCCGCAGGAGCCGGTTCGGCGATTGCCGCGGCCTTCAACGCCCCGATTGCCGGGGTGTTTTTTGCGCTCGAAATCATTCTGGGAGAAATCGGCAGCGACTCGCTCGGATTGATTCTCGTAGCGGCAGTCACTTCCTCCGTTTTTACGCAGGCGGTTTCCGGCAGCACTCCGGCGTTTGCAGTGCCACAATATTCGTTTCATTCCATTTGGGAATTGCCATTGTACTTGGTGCTAGGCCTGTTAGCCGGACCGATTTCGGCGTTCTATAGCCGCTTGTTTTACTCCATTCAGGATTTTTATCATAACTGGAAGATCCCGCGCTGGGTCAAACCGGTCTCGGCTGGGCTTGCAGTGGGCGTGGTTGGCTTCTTTCTCCCGCGAGCTTTTGGCGTGGGATACGATACCATCGGCGAAATCTTAAACCAGAACGATCTTGGCTTATGGCTGCTATTGGCGCTTTTGATCGCAAAAACAGTATTGACGCCGATCAGCATCGGCGGCGGATTCCTCGGCGGTGTGTTCGCGCCGGCGCTCTATATTGGAGCGACATTGGGCGGCGCGTTCGGCATGGTTGCGGCCAGACTATTTCCCGGTCTGGGGATCAATCCATCCGCGTTCGCGTTGGTCGGCATGGCCGCTGTTCTCGCGGGTGCGGTTCACGCGCCGCTGACAGCTGTGATCCTGCTCTTTGAGTTAACCAGCGACTATCACATTATCCTGCCGCTGATGTTCGCCGTGGCCGTAACGATGATCCTTTCACAGCGCATCCAAAAAGATTCGGTCTACGATTTGGGACTGGCGCGTTCCGGCATTCGTCTCGACCGTGGACGGGATGTGGAGATGATGCAAGCCATCACCGTCGGCGAAGCCATGCATCCAGATACCAGCGTTCTGCTTGAGAGCATGAATCTCGAAGAGGGCGCTGAAACGTTGATGCACCAACACCATCACGGATTGCCAGTGGTAGACGATAAAGGATGGTTGACCGGAATCGTAACAGTTCAAGATATCGAACATGCCGAAGAAGGACAACATATCGTCGCGGACGTGATGACGCGCAAGGTGGAAACCGCTTATCCAGATGAAACGCTGAACATGGCCTTGAGGCGCATGAGTCATCGCGACATAGGCCGTCTGCCGGTGGTGGCACGCGATAATCCACATAAGTTATTGGGCGTATTGCGCCGCGCGGATGTAATCCACGCGTACGATATTGCTCTGACGCGCCGCACCGCCCAGCGTCACCGCGAGCAGACCGTCCGTTTGGACGCGCTGACACCTTCCCGCGTGGACGTGAGCAATGTGACTATCGAAGAGAACGCGCTGTGCGCTGGAAAGAAGATGAGCGAGATTCCCTTCCCGCGTGACAGTGTGATCGCCAGCGTACGACGCGGACAAAAGATTTTCATCCCGCGCGGTGACACAGAATTACGCGCTGGGGATATTCTAGTGGTTGTCGCTGAAGGTGACGCGCTGAATGGCGTATCACGTTTATGTCGTGCGCCGGAATAAATAATATTTCTTAGTGAAGATAAAACGATCATTTCATCGCAAAGAAACAAAGAACGCGATGGAATTCCCTCGCGTTCTTTGTACTTAATCTTCCAACAAAAAATCTCCACCCATCAGCAATCCATTCAAAACCACATTCACTGCATTCGACTCTAATAACTCATTCAACCTAAAAGACTTCAACCTTGTCTGCGTGGTGCGCACGGACGGTTCCAAAAAATCGCCAAATGGCAACGAGGTTTTATACAATTGATAATATAAGAACCGGCGCGCATTGCGTTTGAATTCGGGTGGCACATCGATCTTCCCCGCGTCAAGAAACTCGTTCATCTTTCGTTTTACTTCATCCGCGGTTTGCGGGAAGAACACCGTCGGATATTGTGTAAAGCGCGCCCTACCCGCGCACAGCACCGCCGCGCCCATGATAGAAGCTTCCAAGCCAATCGTCGAGTTGTAGACCATTACAAACTTGGATTTTTGAATCAGTTCATAGGAACTCAATGTTTCCTTCGGGCCAACAAAGATCACATTCGGTTCTTTTCGGACCTCGTGACTGTCCACCCAACCCTCGACTGTTTCGCGGCTGGATTTTCTCACGCGCAACTCGTCAGGGTGTGCGCGGATCACAAACAACGTTTCGCGATATCCGCGAATCACGTCGAGAATCATATCCAGCCAAGCGAACATATCTTCAAAGACTGTGTTGGCGTGCGGTTGACTCGTGTCAAAAATGACGTTGGTAAACACTGGCACAATTTGATTGAACTGCGCGACCTTTTGCAAAAACGACTCGTCGAGTCCTTTCATATCCGCCCAGAACCTGATGCCTGCCATTGTGAAGTCGCCTTGAAAACGTCTGGCAAGATACGCGTCGAGTTTTTTATTTTGTTCATCGTTCAACTCAAATTCATCGGGAATGTGAATCGGATAAGCTGTCGCTTCGCCATCGGTGAAGAAAGCGGAGGAAGGTTGCAATCCCACTTCGTGTGTGATGACGCGCAATCCGCGTTTCCACGCGATAAAACGCGCAGTTGCTTCGGGGAAGAACTGTCCGTTGAACACAACCACAGCCCGCGGCTGAGTCTGATCGAGAAAGTCCGAGAATTTCCGCGCCACATTCCACGCCGATAAAATATATTCCCGCAAAAGATAACGCGTGTTCTCGTCATCGCTCAAATGATGAATGCGCAAAATCCATCGCAAGCCGGGAAGGCACAAACTCCCAAGCGGAATATTCTTCCACTCAAAAGTCATCAACTCGGGAACAGAAAGTTTTTCAATCGCAGACGCAAGCTCCGCATCGCGCTGATACTCAAACCAATGCGGCTTCGTTGCCGTATATAAAGTTTTGGATTGGTACACACACGAACGACACGGCATTTCTTTGTGTGGATTATCTCGATTCGTTCCGAGCACACATTTGCTCATGCCCGCATGACAAGCGAAATACGCGACAGGAATCCCCTTCAATCGCAACGCCCAGGATGCCAGCATATGAAACCCGCTATTCCACGAGAGATCGTCAATGCCAGTAGATGCTTTGAAAAACACAATCGGTGCGCCGCTGGGTTTCGGTTGCCGCCGCGCAACTGCCCGTGCCATCGACGCGATTTTGAGATTGTTGAACCGGCGGACGAGGCCGCGTTGAACGTGTTGTTTGAAGAATTCTTGAATCATCGAATGAATTATGCCTGTATTGCCAGCGCGCTGAGTTGCTCGTAATATGGTTGGCATTCCGCCAACAAAGGCTCAAGCTGTTTGGGAAACGGCGCGGACTTTTGAATATATGTCCCAAAGCCCGTGGATTGATGAACGGAATGATACCAATATTTTGCCCACACTCCATCTTCGGGACGAGCACCCGCTTTCCAACTTAACATCGCTTTCTCGAACGGGATGCCGATCCGTGCGCACAACTCTGTGAGCACTTTGCGTGGATTCAACAAAATTTGTTTCGAGTCGAGCACCGGCGGGTTTTGCCCGCGCGACTGAAGATAATGCAACAACTCCAAATGCTGGGCATATCCAACATCTTTCAGCGTCGGCGTTTCGACCACCGCGCCATAACTCGGCAGCATCTCCAGCGGATCACGCGTCAGCAGGATGTTCACTGTCCGATCAAGAAAACCCAAGTCAAGGTCCAGAAGATGATGCGTCATGTGTTTGAAGAAAACAACCGGTATAGGATGATCGCCCAAGATCAAATCATCCACCACCTTTTGACCATCGTTTTCCATCGTCGCAATCACTTCGTCCGCGCCGGGATGATACTGGCGCGCGGGCGTATGCGAAAGATAATGCGCGTACAACGGTTCATCGAAAACGGCTGTGTCGCTGCGTTGTGCGAAGGAATACATAAGGGCGGTTGAGATGTTGCGCGGCCCGCTCCACAAACAAATACGAGTCATATTTTTCATGGACTACCTCGCCTCTTTCGCCGCCCGAACCGCGCGCTGAACCTCAAGCTGATACAACTCTGACAGCTTCTCCGTCATCGGCCCCGACTCGCCATTGCCGATCACGCGTCCGTCCACTTTGACAACCGGAGTCAAGCCACCAAACGTTCCGGTGACGAAAGCCTCATCCGCACCATACACATCGAATAGAGAAAAATTCTTTTGATAACAAGGAATGCCGTTCTCGCCCGCGGCCTTGATGACTTTGCCGCGCGTAATTCCATTCATGCAATATTGACCGGTCGAAGTCCATACTTCGCCACCTTTGACCATGAAAAAATTAGTGGCGTTGCAGGTAGCAACAAAGCCATGAATATCGAGCATCAAAGCTTCGTCCGCGCCCGCTTCGATGGCCTGGACTAACGCCATCACTTCATGCAATTTGCTGTGACAGTTCAAACGCGGGTCGAGATAATCTGGCGAGCCACGGCGAATGGTGCTGGTGAACAACGTCACACCGCGCTGACGAGACTCGGAGCTCGCCATTTTATATTCGGGAATAATCACCAGATTAGGTCCGCTCAAAAGCAGGCGCGGATCCTGCGACGGAGTCTGTTTGATGCCGCGCGTCAACATAAAACGCACATGGACGCCATCGTGCATATCGTTGGCGCGCAAAGTCTGCCAGAGTTTGTTGGTCAGCTCATCGCGTGTCATATTCATCTTCATGCCGATCGTGGCCGCGCCTTGCCACAATCGGTCCAGATGCTCATCGAGGAAGACCAGCACATCGTCATGCAAGCGAACCGCTTCCCACACACCGTCGCCCACGAGGTAGCCACTGTCGAACACGGAAATCTTCGCCTCATCGCGCGGCAGAAGTTCGCCATTGACGTAAATCAGAATCTTTTCGTTGCGGTCATCATGCACCGCGTTGTGGGTTCCGTGGACAGGCATTTCGCACTCCTAAATGAAGCGATTATTTTTTGTAGGGGCGACAAGTCTGTCGCCCCTACAATTCACCAATCATTATTTTTTTCGTAGCCCAATTCAACCAGCAAATTCCCCGCCACATCTTTGAACAAATTTTTATGTTCTTCGGTGAAGTGTTCGCGCCAGCCCTCTGTCTTTCCTGAACGAAACGTGTGACTCTTTCGCGGCTGGATTGCTCGAACTAAAATCGCTAATGCTTTTTCGCGTGGCGTCGGGATTTTGTAACCAGTCTTTTCCACTTCATCGAGCATTAAATTCAACGTCGCTTCGCGATGGTTGATCAAATCTTCAAAGCGCAGGCACATTACATGCTTCTGTTCCAGCCACTCGAACACACCCTCATAACGCTGCTTCACGCTGACCATGTAAAATCCGTCACGGTCAATTCCGGTAATGGCAACGTTGAGCCGCGCATCAAAATCCGGGAGTGACTTGTAATACTCGTGCATGCCGTGATCTTCCTGCATGTCGGTTGCAAAGAAGACTTGCGAGACCAGCATATCGCGCGGGTCGCGATAAATAAAATAGTTCACGCGATTCGGCTGGCACAGAAACTCGACGTTTTCCGGTGAAGCTTCCAGATATCCCCAACCGATCACACCGCGCGGAATCCGCTTCAGTTCAACCAGTATTTCATCTTTCGTATTTCGTCTGCCATCTTTTGTAATCGTTCTAATCGGATCCGCCTCCACATAACGATACGGCATGATCTGCGTAAAACCGTTCAGGATTTGCAGCAATAAATGCGATCCACTTTTGGCTTTGGCGTTCCCAAAGACCGGCGGCGCGTCATTGAAGGAGAATCGTTTCCAACGCGCACTCGCCTGCAAAGATTTACCCGCAGGCCGAATCGCGCGCCGAAGGTACTTTATCAATTCCATGAATTTACCGTCTAGGGCGAGCCGGCGGCTCGCCCCTACAAAATTATTCATCATCCTTCACGCGGCGCAGTTTCTTCAACGAAGGTCTTTCCGATTCATATACCTTCTTCACACCATCGCCAAGTGCGGCCTCCGTCACGCGGATATATTTCACGAGCCGCTCGAAACCGCCCGGCTCTACCGAAGCAGCCTGATCCGAGCCCCACATGGCGCGGTCGAGTGTCAGATGACGTTCGACCATACACGCGCCCAGCGCGACCGCCACCGCGGATGGAACGAGTCCCACTTCATGACCGGAATATCCGATCGGCACATTTGGAAATTCGCGGCGCAAGGTCTCGACCATTTTGAGATTCAATTCCTCCGGCTCGCATGGATAGGTGCTGGTGCAATGCATCAACACCAAATCTTTTTCGCCCGCGGCGCTCACACCTTTTTTGATCTGCTCCATCGTGGACATGCCCGAGGACAAAATCACGGGGCGGCTCGTGGCGCGGGCCTTGCGAATCAGGCCATAGTCCGTGAGAGATGCGGAGGGAATCTTATAAGCCGGTGTATCGAACTTTTCCATGAAATCCACCGAGGGCTCATCCCACACCGAAACCATCCAGGCGATTTTTTTCTCGCGGCAATATTTGTCGATCTCGGCATATTGCTTTTCATCGAACTCAACTTTATAACGATATTCGAGATAGGTGATGTAACCCCACGGCGTCTCGCGCATTTGCTTTTGTTGTTCGGGCGGCGTGGCCACCTCGGGCGTACGCTTTTGGAACTTGACCGCGTCCGCGCCGGCATGCACCGCCGCGTCGATCATCTGCTTGGCGAGATTCAAATCGCCGTTATGATTGATGCCAACTTCCGCGATCACAAACGTGGGATGGCCGTCGCCCACCAATCGATTACCCAGTTTCATTTCACGAGCCATTCGGTTTCTCCTGAATTTTATTCAAAATCAAATCCGTTAATTCACGCAGCGCGCCATGGCCGCCCGGTTTGCTCAACACAAAATCCGCGGCACGAATCACTTCCGGATACGCGTCCGCCACGGCCACGGCCCAGCCCGCCACTTCAAAGCATGGAAGATCATTCAGGTCATTGCCAATATAAATGACATTCTCTGCTTTGATATTTCTCTGCTTAAGGACATCTCGCATCACGCGTCCCTTATCCTGCAACCCGACTCCATGAATTGCTTCCACACCCATTTTTTTGGCGCGCGCCGCCACGACAGTATTCGGCTCTGAAGAAATGATCAGCGTTTCGATGCCGCGTTCGCGCAGCTCGCGCACACGGATGCTGTCACTGCGATAGGCGGCGGTTGTCTCGCGCCCATCCTGATCGGTCCACACGCGGTTATCAGTGATGACCCCATCAAAATCGCAAACCAACAACTCGATTTTCTCCGGCATGACGCGCCGGGCGCGTCCATCCGGCATGACCATTTCGAGCCCGCTGGTCGCGACCACGTGTTCATAACGTGCCCAATCCTGCAGGTTATCGATGTCCACGGTATAACGCGAGTCGATGATCAGCGGATAGATCACGCGTCCGCTCATAGAGCCATTCAGAATCGTCGCGGCGCGAATCGCGTCGATGTGACCCGTTTGCCAATAGATCGGCGGCAAGATTTGGCGCGGCGCGTTATATGGTTCATCAATGCCCGGCACGTCCAGCAGATTCTTCATCGGACTATTTTCGTTCGTGAGCCGCCACATTTTGTGCGGGTTTTGTCCCGCGGACACGACACCGCGCACGCTATCTGCGTCGGGATGAGATAACAGAATCTTCACCGCGTTATCCACGCAATCGCGCGGGCGGATCGGCGAAGTGGGCCGCAGTTGAACAACCACCTCCGGCTTGTACTTTTCGTGTTCAGCCAGCCACTTCAAAGCATGCTCGAAGAGGGGCAAATCTGTCGAGTTATCCTGCGCAAATTCCGCTGGCCGCAGGAACGGAGTCTCCGCGCCAAACTGACGCGCCACCGCCGCGATCTCCTCGTCGTCCGTGCTGACGAGGACGCGTGTAACTGTCTTCGCCTGGCGGCCAGCCGCGATGCTCCAGGCGATCAACGGCCAGCCCGCGAAGCTGCGAATGTTCTTGCGCGGGATACCTTTCGAGCCTCCACGCGCGGGGATGATGGCAAGGGTTTCAGTCATTCCGTTTTGATCACCATGCAGTCCAGCCTCCATCCACCACGAGGTTATTGCCCGTCATGTACGAGGAAGCATCGGAGGCCAAGAACAACAACGCGCCGTTCATTTCATCTTTTTTCGCCATGCGGCCCAGGATCGTTTTGGCGGAATAATTTTTCACAAAATATTCTTCATGATTGTTGAACACACCGCCGGGCGTCAATGCGTTAACTCGGATTTCCGTTTCCGCGTAATACGCGGCAAGATATTTCGTAAAGCCCATCACGCCCGCTTTGCTCACCGTGTAATAAACCGGCTTGAACGCCACGCGCTTTCCGTTCTTGATGTATATGCGTTGATCCGGACCATTGAGTCCATACGTGGAACAGATATTGATAATACTGCCTTTTTTGCCATTGGCGACCATCGGCTTGACACAGGCTTGCGTGACAAGGAACATGCCGGTCAGATTCACGCTCATGGCTGCGTTCCAATCCGCCAGCGGATAATCCTCGAACGCGCCCGGCGCGATTCCCTTCGCGGCCGCGTCGGGGTCGAACTTCGGATCGAGGGCGGCAGAATTCACCAGCACGTCGAGCCGCCCAAAGTCCGCGAGAACCGAGGCAACCATCGCGTTAACGGAATCAGGCTTCGTAATGTCCGTAGGTATCGCTTTAACGCGATAACCATCCTTCGTCAAGCCATCGGCTACTTTACGCGCGGCTTCGCCATTCAAATCCACCACCACTACAGCCGCGCCCGCTTCGGCCAACGTCTTGCAAAACTCCGCGCCCAACAAACCAACCCCGCCCGTCACTATTGCAACACGGCCAGTTAAATCAAACTTTTCTTGAATCTTCATTCAAACTCCTACTCCGGCGGCGCTGAATAGATCACATCGCCGTTATATTTTTGCGCGTACAATCCCGCGCCGAGTTCATCGTAATACGCCTGAAGCACCTCGCCCGGATTGGGCGATTTGAAAATCACGATCACACCTTTGCCAGAGAGCACTTCCTGTTTGAGTTGTGATATGCCCGGCTCGCCGTTCGGCAATAACGACCCTGCGCGGCCCACATAAAGATAAACCACGCCCGGTTGATTGCTATGAATGGCGACATCCGCGGGAAGCTTACGAAGCGCGGCAATGGCCGGCGCGTCGAACCAACGTTCATTGGCATACACTTGTCCGCCGCGATGAAGCGACTGCACATTTTGAACTTGTCCCAAAGCGGACACTGAGAAAATGACCACTGTCAAAACAATCGCGACGATTCTTCCCGCGCTCGAGCTTGCCACGGATTTCAAGCCATACGCCAGCAATAGCACCAACGAGACCAACATCGGCGCGACGATGCGTAACTGAAAACGCGTAGCCGGATCGAAGAATGTCATGGTCACGATCAACGACGCGAAATAACCAAAGATATATAAACCGTTAAGAAAAGAAATTGTCTCCGGCGGAGGCACTTGCGCGGGGCGAAAGAAGCGGCGCAGGCCAACGATTAAGACCCAGATCAACAGCCCCAATGCGAGCAGGATGATGATCGTCTCAAAGAGTCCTTTTATT
>DATKNJ010000148.1:0-4130 GCA_035541395.1 Anaerolineales bacterium | reverse complement strand
GCCAGCCGCATCAAGGAAATCCGCGAGATGGGTGTGGAAGTGGCGGCTGTGATCGGTGCTGGCAATTTGTGGCGCGGCAAACAGGGTCTTGACCGTGGCATGGATCGCGCCACGGCCGATTATATGGGCATGCTTGGCACGGTGATGAATTCCTTGGTTTTGATGGATGCGCTGGAACGTATGGGCGTGTATACCCGCGTCCAATCGGCAATTGAGATGCGGGCGGTGGCTGAACCGTATATCCGTCGCCGCGCCATTCGTCATTTGGAAAAAGGCCGCGTGGTCATCTTCAGCGCGGGGACGGGCAACCCGTATTTCTCCACCGATACCGCCGCGGCATTACGCGCCACGGAGTTGGATGCCGATGTGTTGATCAAAGCCACTAAAGTGGATGGCGTATACGACGCGGATCCCAATAAATCTCCCGATGCGAAGAAATTTAAGGAATTGACTTATATCGAAGTGCTTAATCGTCGTTTGGAAGTGATGGATAGCACGGCGATCACACTTTGTATGGAAAATAATCTGCCGATCATGGTGCTGAATCTGTGGGATTCCCAGGCGTTGGTTGGTGCACTGCGCGGGGAAATGCCCGGCACTTTGGTCCACGCGTAGATTATGAAGATTGAGAGTCTCTCAATCTCACTTCAATTGCTCTCATAACAGTGTAAGGCATAGCATAATTTTATATTTTAGGGTATCCTTAACGCACAGATTCCCACCAGGAGGATGAGGTGACAAACGAGGTCGTACGAGACATCTTGAAGGATGCTGAAACTCGCATGCAAGGCGCCATCAATTCACTTGCTGATGATCTGGCTGCGATTCGCACCGGACGTGCCAGCCCTGCATTGGTTGAAAAATTGCCCGTTGAATATTACGGCGCTCCCACGCCTCTCATGCAACTTGCCTCGATCAGTGTGCCCGAGCCTCGTTCCTTGATGATCAAGCCGTTCGATTCCGGCACGATCAAAGAGATCGAACGGGCGATTCAATCCTCGGACTTGGGCCTGACGCCCAATAATGATGGCAAGACCATCCACCTCAACTTGCCTCCGTTAACGGAAGACCGTCGCCGCGAACTGGTGAAGCGTGTGCACGCCCGTTTGGAGGAAGCGCGCGTCGCGGTACGCAACATCCGCCGCGACCTGCACAATGACCTGCGCGATTTCGAAAAAGAGAAATTGATCTCTGAAGATGATCTCACGCGCGGCGAAGAAGATTTGCAGAAACTCACCGATCGTTTTGTGGAAGATATTGGCACACACGGGCAGACCAAAGAAAAAGAAATCATGGAAGTGTAGTCATCTTGCAAGAATGCACGAAGTGACAAGTTGCCCGTCTTTATTTGTATAAGGTTGTCCCTTCGAACTTGCAGTGATTGTTTAGGTTATGGCTGATTCCCCTTTAAATATTCCTGCTGAGAAAATCCCTCGTCACGTGGCTATCATCATGGATGGCAATGGGCGCTGGGCGCTTTCACGCGGCCTGCCGCGCGTGGCCGGTCATAAAGCCGGCACCGAAAACTTGCGCCGCGTGATTCGCGCCACAGTGGAGTTTGGCATCAAGTATTTGACGATCTACGCCTTCTCCACCGAAAATTGGGGACGCCCTGTTGAAGAAGTGCAAGGTTTGATGGGTATCCTGCAGGATGTGATCGATCGCGAGTTAAAGGAGCTGCATCAGGAAGGCGTTCAGTTGCGTCACATTGGGCGGCTGGAACGTTTGGATCCGAAGATACAGGCCAAGGTCCAGAAAGCGATCGAGCTGACGAAAAACAACGACCGCTTGATTCTGAACATCGCATGGAATTACGGCGGCCGCGACGAAATCGTCTGCGCCATCGAAAAGATCATCAAGGATGGCATCCCGGCAGAAGAAGTGACCGATGAATTGGTGAGTCGGTATCTGTTCACAGCGGGTGTGCCTGATCCCGATCTGGTTATCCGTACTTCGGGCGAATTACGCGTCAGCAACTTTTTGATCTGGCAAGCCGCGTATTCGGAATGGTATGTAACGCCTACGTATTGGCCCGATTTCGATAAGGAAGAATATCGGCACGCGTTGGAATCGTTTGCTCAGCGCGATCGCCGCTATGGAAAGGTTTCTGCACTGCAGGAGTCCAATGCTTAGACGGTCCCTCACGGCTCTGGCATTGCTGGTTATCGGCTTGCCAACCGTGATCTTAGGGGGACCTTTCTTTTTTGTCATCATCTCAATTTTTCTAGCCGGCGCGGCGCGTGAATATGTGGAAATGTTCCGGGCCGTGGATTATCAGGCCAATGAGACTCTTACCATCGGTGGGGTCTTTTTGATTCTGTCGGCGCGCGCTTTTATTCAACAGGCCGCGGTGCCGGTTTTTGGGTTGCTGGTGCTGGCGGCCATGGTTGTTCATGTCATCGAATTTGAACGCGGACGGAATCAAGCCGCGCTCGATTTCGCGGTGACTATCAGCGCGCTGGTGTATGTCGGCTGGATCGGTTCCTACCTGATGGACTTGCGCAACATGCCCGATGGCGGCTGGTGGGCCATGATCGTGTTGCCGGTTGTATGGCTGACGGATACAGGCGCGTATTCCATCGGCGCGGCTTATGGCCGCCACAAGATGACGCCGCGACTCAGCCCGAAGAAAACGTGGGAAGGGTTCGCGGCGGGCGTATTTACCAGCGTGATCAGCGGAATGTTTTTCGTGTTTGCTTACAAAACATTCGCCGGTTTTCAACAAGACATCACCATATGGCAGGGCGCGTTGTTGGGATTGTTGATCGGCCTGCTCACGCCGCTTGGTGATTTGGGTGAGAGCATGCTGAAGCGCCAGGCGCACTTCAAAGATTCAAGCGATGTGTTCCCGGGCCACGGGGGATTCTTCGACCGCATCGATTCGTGGATTTGGGCTGCGGTAATCGGGTATTATTTCATTCAATGGTTTATCTTGAAATAATAGGATAATTGTTCTTTGCTTCTTTCTAATCACTCGCCAAAAAGGAGATCACATGGATTTAGACGAAGTCACTGCCCCAACTCGCAACTTGGCGCTCGATCTGGCGCGCGTCACCGAAGCGGCTGCGCTCTCGGCTGGACGTTGGATGGGCCGCGGCCAAAAAGAATCGGCTGACCATGCTGCGGTGGAGGCGATGCGGCTGGTCCTCAGCGCGGTTTCGATTGACGGCATCATCATTATCGGTGAGGGTGAAAAAGATAAAGCGCCGATGCTGTATAACGGTGAGAAGGTTGGGAATGGAAGCGGCCCGCAGTTGGATGTGGCAGTGGATCCGATCGATGGCACGCGTCCGCTGGCGTTTGGCCGCACCAATTCCATCGCGACCATGGCACTGGCTCCGCGCGGGACGATGTTCGATCCCGGTCCGTTCGTTTACATGAACAAGATCGCGGTCGGGCCGGAATCGAAGGGCAAGATCAACCTCGAAGCCTCGATCACTGAAAATATCCATGCAATTGCGAAAGCCAAGGATAAATCGGTGGAGGATGTGACGACCATCATCCTGGATCGTGATCGCCACAATGACATGATCGCTGAGATCCGCAAAACAGGTGCGCGCATCCGCATCATCCCGGATGGTGACGTGGCTGCCGCGTTGATGACGGCCTGGCCTGATTCCGGTGTGGATGTGTTGTTCGGCATCGGCGGCACGCCCGAAGGTGTGTTGGCAGCTTGTGCGCTGCGCGCCATGGGAGGCGAGATTCAAGGCAAGCTCTATGCGCGCGATGAAGATGAATTGCGTCGCGGACGTGAGGCGGGTTATGACTTTGAAAAGATTTTGACGATGAACGATCTGGTTTCATCGGAGGATGTGTTCTTCGCTGCCACGGGGATCACGGACGGCGAGTTGCTGAAAGGCGTGCGTTACTTTGGCGATGGCGCCCGCACGGATTCGCTGGTGGTGCGCGGACTCACCGGCACAGTGCGCCGTATCGAAGCCATGCATCGCATCGACAAGTTGCATCGCTTGAGCGCGATCAAATATTAGGCTTTTGCCGCGCGGGACGCGGACGCTTTCTTTGTAATCGCTTTCCCGAAACGCGAATGGCTCAAATGGATGAATAGCGCGAATCAATTGATTCGCGCTATTCATCCATTTGAGCCATTCGCGTTTCGGGAAAGCGATTAC
>DATKNJ010000147.1:0-5515 GCA_035541395.1 Anaerolineales bacterium | reverse complement strand
AACGCAAATCCACGCGGCGGGCGAAATCATTCAGATCTTTGAACGTTGCTTCTTTGCGAGCCGCGATAATCGGCATGACTGCGTTCTCGCCGACATTCTTGATCGCGCCGAAGCCAAAACGAATCGAAGGATTGCCATCTTTATCTTCAATCGTGAAGTCCCACTCCGAAGCGTTCACATCTGGCGCCAATACCGGCACGCCCATGCTGCGCGCGTCGGCGATGTAGAGCGCGACTTTCTCAGTCTCGTTGCGCGTGACGGACATCAACGCGCTCATGTATTCCGCTGGGTAATGCGCCTTGAGGAATGCGGTCTGCACCGCGATCACGCCGTAATCCGCGGCGTGTGACTTGTTGAAACCATAACGCGCGAACTCTTCCCAATCTGAGAAGATCAGATCGGCGGTTTCTTCCGGCATGCCTTTCTTGCTGGCGCCTTCTACGAATTTGTGACGATGCTTTTGAATCTTATCGGCGATCTTTTTGGAAATCGCTTTGCGCAGATCGTCGGCTTCGGATTGTGTGTAACCCGCGAGTTGCACCGCGGCATTCATCAGTTGTTCCTGATAAACAGGAATACCGTATGTATCCTGGAAGATCGGCTTGAGCGCTTCGTGACGGTATTCCACTTCGGCTTCGCCGTGCATGCGCGCGATGTAATCTGGAATAAACTGCATCGGGCCGGGACGATATAATGCTACCATGGCGATGACGTTGTCCAACGTCTTCGGCTTCATCTGTACGAGGTAGCGCGTCATGCCGCCGCCTTCGAGTTGGAAGACGCCCAATGTTTGTCCGGCGCCCATCAATTCATAAGCTTTGGGATCATTGAGCGGAATATTTGTTAGATCATATTTGATCCCATGCCGTTGTTCGATCAACGCACAAGCACGCGCCATCACGGAAAGTGTCGCCAACCCGAGAAAATCCACTTTCAACATGCCCAGCGATTCGAGAATACCCATCTCGAATTGCGTGACAGTTTTGATCGGCGTCTCTTCTGAATTGGATGTCGGGCGATGCAGCGGCAGATATTCAGTCAGCGATTTATCGGAGATCACCACGCCCGCGGCGTGTGTTCCCGCGTTGCGCACCGTGCCTTCCATTTTGGCAGCCGTGTCGATCAACTCATGAATGTGCGGTGTGGTGTCGTAAATTTCTTTGAACTCAGTGATACCCATCGCGTCTTCCATCGTCGTAGTGCGGCCGGAAACAAACGGGACGAGTTTGGCGACGCGATCTACTTCGGGAAGAGGAATGTCCATGACGCGCGCCACATCGCGCAGTGCAGCTTTGGTTCCCATCGTGCCGAACGTGATGATCTGCGCGACTTTATCATCGCCGTATTTGTGCGCGCAGTATTCGAGCATCTCGGCGCGGCGATCGTCGCGGAAGTCGAGGTCGATATCGGGCATCGAGATGCGTCCCGGGTTGAGGAAGCGCTCGAAGATGAGATTGTGTTCAAGCGGATCGACCATCGTGATGTCCAGCGTGAACGCTACGATGGAACCGGCTGCTGAACCGCGCGCGTTGAACCAAATTCCATTCGCGCGCGCATGACGACACAGATCCCAAACGATCAGGAAGTACGCGTCGAATCCCATTTTGTGGATGACGCCCAACTCGTAGTCGAGTCTCTCGCGGACCTGTGAACTGGTCGCGCGATCCTGATAGCGTCGCCGCGCTCCATCTTCACACAAGTGGCGCAGATACGTCTCAGCGGTGAATCCATCTGGGACGGGGAACTCAGGCAAATGGTAGCCCTTGAATGATAAGTCCACATTGCAACGTTCAGCGATGAGCAATGTGTTGCTCAAAGACTCGGGCACTTCTGCAAACAGTGTCGCCATCTCTTGCGGTGTGCGCAGATAATAGGAATTATCCGTCATGCGCATGCGGTTCGGATCAGTGAGCACTGTGTTGGTTTGAATCGCTAAGAGAATGTCTTGCAAGCGCGCATCATCTTGATTGATGTAATGCACGTCATTGGTGGCAACATATTTTGCCGAATAACGCGCTCCCATCTCAACCAACTTGCGATTGAGATCAGTGATTTCTTTGATGTTATGTTGTTGTAGTTCGATGAAGAATCGATCCGGGCCGAAGACGTCGTAATACCAGTTCATCCGCTTCACGGCTTCCTGCGGATTTTCATCCAGCAGGGCGCGCGGAATTTCGGCGGACATACAACCCGAAGTGCAGATCAGACCTTCGGAATGCGCGGCCAGATAATCATGGTCGATGCGCGGGTAATAGTAGAAGCCATTGAGTTGCGCATCGGACGCGATCTTCAGCAGGTTTTTGTAGCCGGTTTCGTTTTCAGCTAATAGCAATAAGTGATAGGAAGAACGGTCAAGCTTGGAATCGCGGTCCGTCATGCCGCGGGCAGCCATGTACGCTTCCAAGCCGATGATCGGTTTGACGCCCGCTTCTGTGGCAGCTTTGTAAAAGTCGATCACCCCAAACATCGTCCCGTGGTCGGTGATGGCGACCGCGGGCATATCCATTTCCTTGACGCGCTTGACCAGCTTCTTGATATTCGAGAAGCCGTCGAGCATGGAATATTCTGTGTGAACGTGAAGGTGGGCGAAGGACATGCGAGCTTGCGAGGATTATAGCACGCCTGTTCAGAAATCCAATCGGCGATTGGCTTAAAGAATTGGCTATATTATTTTGGCTCTTGTTCCCAGTTGATCTGAATTTCCGTACCTTCATTTGGAGCAGAATGTATGACAAGCTTCGCACTGATTAGCTCAGCGCGTTCCATCATTCCGGCCAAACCGTAATGTTTTTTGGACAATAATTTGGCTGGATCAAGTTCCTTGTCTACATCGAAACCAATCCCATCATCTTTGATGTGTAACTCGACACGTGTCGGGAGAAGCTGGCCTGTGATTTTGATGATTTTAGCTTTGCCATGCCGAATCGCATTTTCGCAGGCTTCCTGCACAATTCGGAAGAAGTGCTGCTCGATCTCGATAGGATATCGATCTTCGCCGCCTTGTAAATCAATCGCCACATGTACTGAATTAGAATGACGTTTTGTGACATTATCAGCCAAATCATCCAAAGCTGCTTTCAGACCAAAGTCAAGCGCATGAGGACGTAAGTCGTAAACAATCTCTCTCAGCCTGTCGATGAGTTGTTGGTAGCCCTCATTGAAACTTGGTGGCAGAAGAGATGTGTCGATGCTCATTCGAATCGCGGCCATTTGATTGAGAACGCTGTCGTGCAGTTCGCGCGCAGTTCGTTTGCGTTCCACTTCATTCAAATCAATATTGCTTGCGTAGAGGGTACGCAAAGTTTCAGCATGCATAATATTGCTCAACGCAACGGCAGTTTGATTGGCAAAGGACTGCAGAATTGGGATTTCCGCCTGCGAGTATGTATCGTCAGGGTCTCGTTTGCCCAGTAGCCAAACGCCTAATAGATTGTTTTCCACTTTTAAGGAGAGGACGAGTCGAATCCATGATGACGAGTCCGCATCTGAAGAAGGAGCAGGTAAATATTTTCCGGCTTGACCTACGAGGTCTTGTAGTTTCTCTTCATTTGGAATGAAATCTTCTGGCACATGTTTGGAAAGTAAAATTTTTGTAGAGCCATTGAAGAATTGCAAGAAAACGAATTGACGTATGAGCAGTGTGGGGAAAACTTCATTGTCGAGAAGCTGCAACAGTTTGGGAAGTGAGGCGGCTGTGGTGATGCGGTTAGAATAAATTTCCTGCAGTTTCTGATGTGGAAGAGGAATTCCGAAGATACGATGTTCTATAAAAGTGTTGTAGAGAGGAAATGTAGTGATAGTTAGGATTGCGACGATACTGGCAAAAACGAAAGAAACGGTTATAGCTGTTTTATCTGAACCGGAAAATATTGCAATCACCGGTACGAAAACAATACCAAGCAAAATAAAATAAAAAATTGCAGAAATAGCGCGATTAATTCGCATCTCCTGGATTCCCAACTGACGACGAAACGCAGTGTAGAGATAGCTTGCAGGAATCAAGAGCAAAGTGATCAACGGTCCGCCACCAAGCCAGGAGGGTAAGTTTCCTAACAGGCTGATAACACTGATGGAAAGCGTAGGAGCCAGGCACAACATAATTGCGATCAATAGGAATCGCAAATCGCGGCGGACATCCGGTTGATAGAACCAGTGAGCCAGTAATAAAATCAGGCTTCCCAAGATTGCTATTAAAAATCCAAACTGAAAGAGATTCCTTGGCAAAACTCTGAATATTTCGGCAACGACAAGGATTGAAGTGCCGAGATAGATAACCCAAAGAATTGGCTTGGGTAATTTGCTCAAAGGGTGTGGAAAGACCCAATGCAAGTGCAGATATATAGGCACACATAACCAAACGCCGATGTGTAACGCAAAGACACTGTACCAAATGTGGTAGGCAGAATTCCCGCTTCCGGCGATGATCCAAATGGCTGTGAAAAAGTAGAACAAGGACAACAGAACCCACCGCTGATCTTTGGGGCGTACAAGGAATAAAGTGATCATTCCCGCCAGCCAAAATCCATAAGCAATAAACCACTCACTGACGAATTGATCCCAGAACCCACCCCAAGTAAAACCCGGAGTCCATTCGATGGTTAAAC
Organism: Anaerolineales bacterium; assembly: GCA_035541395.1. GTDB lineage: Bacteria > Chloroflexota > Anaerolineae > Anaerolineales > Villigracilaceae > JACPVF01. The sequence goes on along the minus strand of DATKNJ010000147.1, from coordinate 911 downwards.
GTTGTGTACCGCGAAGGATCGTAATTGGTACTGCTTGCCCGGATTCGGCGCCATCGAAAAACGTTTTCGTTATGTCTTTATGGAAATCATTCCAGGGAAGTGAACCAATTTGGACCAATTGATCGCCCGGCTGCAAAGTGAGACCGGATTGGTCTTTATATACATACTCGATGATACCGGTATCCGGATCCCAACGAAACCCGTATTGGTCTTGAAAAAACTTGGCATATGTATAAACCAGCAAGATTATCAGGACCAACCACGGCAGGACATATTGAAGAACTGCTTTGAGCGATTCGTTGGATTTTTGCATGGCCATGACCTATCTGAAAACGCCAAGTAATGAATGATGAAAGATTTAGCCTACTAAAAGGAATATGTTAAGTATGGAGAGGAGGTGATTCTATCAATAAAACAGAACCTACGCTTGCAAATGCGCATTCAAATTTCTTATCCAAAAGGAGACACAAAATGTTAAACATGCAAACCTCCTATCAGTTGCTCCATTCGGATTCGACCACACCAGACTCATATCTGAATACGTTGGTCGCAATGACCGAATCCTTCTGAAAAATTGAGCACCTTAGCCAACGGCTTGGGGCGGCAGGATTAAGAATCTCAAGATTTCTACATTGTAGTCCGTCATTGGAAAGTTGTAGTTGGTATGGATATTCTTGATTCGGCCCGCGATTATCTTTCAATTTTGCCTGCGGTTCAAGCTTGGCCTGAAGTTGCTGCCGTTATGCAGCGCGTCCCTGCCAGCTTTGGGCTGTGAAACAGCAGACAGTTCGCCTTTGCCGATTCTATTCGTGTGGATTGTGAACCACCCGGAACGAACGCGTTTTTTGGATTTATGCCAACATATTTCTGAAGGGAGCGCTTTGCAGGAGGCGCAAAAGGTTTTGATCCGC
>DATKNJ010000146.1:0-4313 GCA_035541395.1 Anaerolineales bacterium | reverse complement strand
ACCAAAATTAAATTGAAAATTTACGGGGCCTGGCACATCTACCATACCGCCGTCAATCACCAATATATCATCTCGCGCCGCGGCCACCATTGCAGAAACATCTCGCGGGCGAGCCACATCGCAGACCACACTGCCGGGCAGCAAATGCTCCGGGCGGATGACATCATGGATGGCACTCGTCACCGTTAGGATCAACTGCGCATCGGATAATGCATCCATCCTCGTGCTGGCAACCAATTCGGCTCGTGCTCGGACCTGAAGCCAGTCGCGCAGGACTTCGAGTTTTTTCTCGTCCCGGGCGATGAGCAGCAACCGGGCGGCCTCACCAGCCAACAGTTCCGCACAGACGCGGCCAATCGCGCCCGTCGCACCGACTACCGCCACTGTTGCATCCCGCATAGAGATATCCATCAGGCAGGCCGCTTCCCGAATGGCTTGCACAGCCAACGCCACGGTGTATGAATCGCCTGTTGTGACTGGCATATCGAGTTCCTGGGCAATGGTCAATCCGGCATCGCCCACCACCGATGTATACGCGCCCAAACCGAGGATATTCGCACCCAGGCGTTCGGCCATGTGACCTGTTTGGATAATCTTACGATAAACCGTTCGTTCCCGCAACTCCATCATTCGTCGGGGGGTAAACGGGCATGCAATGAACCAGCCTTTGATTTCCTTGCCGGTTGCGGCAGAAGTAATGCCCTCGATTTCGGAAATATAAACCGGCGGGAAAAAAGTGGAGAAAAAGTCGATTTGGTGCTCGGTCAGCACACGTCCTAAAAACGGGAATTTTCGGCTGACATCGCGTTTCGGGTCAATCGGATGAATAATGAAGGCAAACGTATCCATACTCACCAGGACTCCACTTCCGCCTGCGGCTGGCGGTGATACGGAGTCTGGTGCAAAGAGGCGGATTTTAAATGATGGTGATCGCTATCTTCAAAACGGACATTACGGTCAATAACGCGGCGTTTTTCAGAAGCAACCAACACCACATCGGATTCGATGGTACGAGCCGGATAAACGATCATCCCCGAACCGATGCGGCAATTGTGTCCCACGCACCCGCCCATCACCGGGCGATTGGAAGGATGCAACTGTCCATCACCGCCGATTGCGCGGATCGGCGCGGGGACCAGGTTGTAATCCGTCCATGTGGAACCTGCACCGATAAATGTATTCCGCCCCACCACACACATTTGCAGACAAGTATTTTGCGCCACCATGCTGTTATCCATAATGCTGGTCATGAACAGCGCAGAACGGAACGGCATAAACGTTCCATCTCCCACCACCGAAAGCATCACCTGCACATCCTGCGAAATATTAACATTGTTCCCGATAATACAGTTATCGATCACCGCGCCTGCATCAATATGAACGTTATCGCCAATTGTGGTAGGCCCGTGAATGATTGCACTCGGATCAATCACACAGTTCTTTCCAACCTTTACCAACCCTGAACATTCCAAAACCTGTCGGCCCTCATAAATTGCCTTGGCAATAATGCCCATTTTGAACTCTAAATCCTCAGCAAGCCGTTTCTCGAAACGAGCGCCTCGCGAGAACAAACCAAAGACCACATCTGCAATAAAAATATGCACCCAGGAGTCAATTGCCAGTAAACTGCGCAACGGCACTTGAAATACCAAATCACCGCGTTGATCGGCCATGTATGTAGGCACATGATAGTAACCCATTTCCCGCGATTGCAGGTCGATCACGAGAGGTTCCACATCCGCTACCGGACCTTTAGGGTAATACCACAAATCGGCCAAATACAAACTGCCGGCCGGTGTAAAAGAAGTTGAAAGCGGAAGGGCATGTTCGCGAAAAGCTGGATCTTCCGCCGAGAAGGCAGCCCGCACCGCCAATTTCCGCTTTTGGGCCTCGGCCATAAACACGCGGATATATTCTTCATCAAAAAGCAAATTGTCGCGATACATGAGAGTCGGCTCACGCGTCGGTGGGAGGCGCTCACCGGGCTTCAATTCCAATTCGCGGGTCGTATAAGGCGCGAGTACATTGCGCTGATGCAGCCAGAGCGGGGAATTCTGGATCCGCAGATCGCGGGCCGGCTCACAAAATGGAGCAACATATCTCTTCGGATCGGTCAAAATCACTTTCAGCATAGTCTGTCAATAATTATAGTAAGGGCGGGAAAATCCCGCCCATACAGTTTCGTTAACATTTTAGGAAATTGGGGCTTGATCGATCACAATCGTGCAATCGGGATCTCCTCGCGCAATACACTGTATTTCCTCTACATTGAAAATCTTACCGCCGCTCAACCAGTAGAGCGATTCCTGCAAAAGTCCCACGGCGAGGTGACAAACCGGCTCTTGCGTTTTTCTTTCCCAACACAACGGGCAGCGCTCGATGCGCCAGAAAATCTGATCTTCCGTTTCTTCCAACCGCACAATCTGGTCCGTGTGACGGTTGAACAAATCAGCAAAAGCTTTTGCGCCGACATGTAATTTGGACGAAAGCGGTAATAAACGAAAAGCAATCTCCGTCAGCCCTAATTGCGAACCGTACTCGCGCAGGCCATAGTTAAAACAAGCTCGGCCTGTACGAAGCGCCAAGCCGCGTCCGCCGCGCGGACCGTAAGCCTGCTCTAAAGCAACGTGGATGCGACTCACCGTTTCAAACGGGAACGAACATTCTGGAGTCGATGGCGGATAATGGTCGATCAGTTCATTTAATGAAGCCAGATTTAGAATCGCATGCACCCCGCTGTGGCCAATCACCTCTTCCATAGCTTGTAAGATGATCCACCCCATGCGCTGAGGATAGAAATAGGATTCAGTCATGCGGCGGGTATCTCTTCATCTAAAAAGGCTTTGAGCTTTTGACTAAATTCGTTCGGCTCCTCCAACATTGGGAAATGACCGGCTTTCGGGAAACGTTCGATGTGAACCTGAGAGATGCCTTTGAGCATCGGCTGCCATTGAAGCGGATGCACCACTTTATCTCTGTCACCGTACATGCCCAAAGCCGGGACCCTGATCTGGCCGAGAGCAGGCCTGAGGTCCGTGCGACGAAGCGAGGCAATCGAAAGCAGGAAGGATTGCAAGGTAGTACTGGACAAATCGCGATCCATCATATCCGGAAAGCGCGGGTCACTACAGATACGATGAGAATAATAATATTTCATCCATGCCCGGAATGGACCCATCATATTGAAAAGGAAGAAGGCAACTGGTCGATAACCAGCTAACTTCAATAATGGCGCCAGCGATGAGCCCACAATCGGCGAACCAACTGTTACCACTTTGCTGGCGCGCTCAGGATATTTGATCGCGACCGACAAGCTGACCGTTCCACCCATGCTATGCCCAACAATAGGTGCGCGGGCAATGCCAAGCTGCTCCATGAATTGATCGACTAAGCTGACAAAATCCTGAACCGCGTACGTCTCCCGTTTTTTCCCCGACTCGCCAAATCCCCAAAAATCCAGCGCGTACGTTCGATAGAACGCGCCGAGGAAGGCCATAGTCTCCTGCCACAATCCCCACGAACCTAACCATCCATGCAGAAGAATAACCGGCTTACCGCGCCCGTAGACTTCGTAATGAACAATCCCTTGATCAGTAGTGATGGACGACACGCTATTATGACCACCGGCACGCTTTTTCTATTTGTTGTTCTCCATCTCCTCGAGAATGCTATATAGCAACTCAAGAAGCACAGACTTGACCTTCTTGCGGTCGTTGGCAACACAAGGCAACAGTTTCGTTTTGGCATCGAGCCGCAGCGCGTGACGCATATCCTCGACTTCCCATGCATCCGGCTTGTCCTGTTTATTGGCCGCAACGACATAAGGCGTGGGCGCGTAGGCGCGGAATGTTTCAAGAATCGAGCGCGCTTCGCGGAACGTCTCGGGACGAGTGCTATCGATCATGACAATAAAGCCGAGCATTCCCTCGGAAAGAATTTCCCACATGAAGTCGAAACGCTTCTGGCCGGGAGTCCCGAAGAGGTACAGAACCAAGTCTTCGTCCACGGTGATGCGGCCGAAATCCATCGCCACGGTCGTGGCATCTTTCACCGCGCGTTCGTCTTTGGAGGAAATTTTCCGTTCGGTAGAGACAACATCAATTTCGCTGACCGACTGAATGAATTCTGTCTTGCCAGCGCTGAAGGGGCCTGTCACCACCATTTTGACCGTTTGCATGATTCGAATCCTTACGTGCCGTGATTACATGGTGCGGATGCGACCGATCAACTTGTTGATCAGCGACTTTTGTTCTTCTTTATTCTGCGTTGGGAACATCTTTGGATTAACCGGCGGAGGCGCGCCCTCCGGACGA
>DATKNJ010000145.1:0-5234 GCA_035541395.1 Anaerolineales bacterium | reverse complement strand
TCTCGCTCTAGGCTATTGGCCAGATCCGATTCTCAGCAAGACCACGCCCGGCCTTGAAACTCACGACTGGGGCTTGATCAGCGTGAAAGATAAAGTGGCAGGCGTTACATCGCGTGAAGGCGTATTCTCCGCAGGCGATTGTGTCACCGGGCCAGACTTGGTTGTGACGGCCATGGTCGGCGGGCGCAAAGCCGCTCGTGAAATCGACGCGTATTTGAAAAACAAAACGAGAAAAAACTTATCAAAGAATTGATGAGTTACCTGTTGAGGGCAGGTGCAGTCGGGACACGGCATACCGTGTCCCGACTCGGTTTAATAGGCGATTGAATCTAAATTTTTGATGTGAAAAATTTACACAGCGGTTAGCCACAACACGGGCAGCAGTATAATCTTCGGGATGTTTTCCCGTATACCATACATTCTTGAGTGGATTCTCTTCGGCGCCATTTGGGCTGTTGTCCTAACCTACGCCTCGCCTCCGCCTACCGATGAAATCGAGCAGGTGCGCGCTTATACGCGTCAAATCGAATTCGATTACGTGAACTGGATGTTGAACGCCATGGGCGTGAAAATCCAGCAAGGCGCAGCAGGTTTGCCCGGCTATCTCAGCAATGAGTCGCGCAAAGAAATCGTAACGGAATATTTGAGCGTAACGCAAAATATTATGAATAGTGAAACCGCGCTCGATCAAATCTATGCGGATGCCACCATCAAAGATAAAGACGCGGCTGCCAAGACCATTCGCGCAGACCTCGCGCAAGAGTATGCGCGGCAAAATCAACTCGCGCCGCTCACCGAAGCCATCTTGCAAGAACAAGTCTCGCAAGTATTATCCGAGCAGGGTCTCACGCTATTAGGTCAAACGATTCCATCGGTGTTATTTCACTCCACACCAGTGCCGAACGCGCTGGTGGTTTCCAAACGCAACGTAATTGAGCAGATCGCCAACATCTCCGTCTCGCCGGATTTGACAATTGATCAGCAGGCAGACCTCGAGTCCCGCGTGGATGCGGGCCTGAACGTCTCCTCGCTTGTGGTTCCCATCGGCGGCGTGGGAGTCTATCCGACTATGATCATGCGCACCACATCGCTTCAATGGCTGCTCAGCACCATCGCGCACGAATGGACTCACAATTATCTTACGTTGCGTCCCCTTGGAGCTTTATACGACCAATCGCCCGAATTGCGTACCATGAATGAAACAACGGCCGATATGACTGGAAATGAGATCGGCGCGCTCGTGATCAAAGAGTTTTATCCGCAACTATCCACCGCTTCCCTTCTCCACGACTTCAACTTGATCTCGCTGCCTCAAGATCATCCTGCGCCCGGAACGTTACCGCGCCCACCTTTTGACTTTCGCGCCGAGATGCATACGACGCGCGTCACCGTGGACGCGCTTTTGGCCGAAGGAAAAATTGACGAAGCAGAAGCGTACATGCGAGATCGCCAGCAAATCTTTTTGCGTAATGGATATTTGATTCGCAAATTGAACCAGGCTTATTTCGCGTTTTACGGCGCGTATGCCGATGTGCCCGGCGGCGCGGCTGGTAACGATCCGGTGGGCGGCGCAGTGCGCGAACTGCGCGCCGAGAGTCCCACGCTGGCCGATTTCGTCAATCGCATATCGTGGATGACGAGTTATGATGAATTGAAGAAAGTCGTGAGTACACAATAAATTTCCAGCTAGTAGTTGAGCAGTAAGCGCTTCAGCGTCATATCGGCACCACTGATTGCAAAATGTCAGGGAATAAAAATGAGAATCAAAATTTTTCTGCTGTTTCCGTTCATCTTTCTACTCGCGGCTTGCGCTTCGTCGAATCAAACAGCTGCAACTGCGACTCCTGCGGCAAGCGCGGCCACAAGCATTCCAACCCTAACAGCCATTGCGCCAACCGCACAGAAAACAGGCTGCTCTGCAGTATCTCCCGAACCGACTTCAGCGGCCGCATCGTTCTTTCCCGCGATCAGTTCAACAGACTATGCAATCGGTCCTGATGACGCGCCGGTCACCATGCTGGAGTACTGTGATTTTCAAACGCCGATTTGTCGCTCGATGGCAGCAGTTGTCAGCAACGTAGTTCATAATCATCCCAATGAAGTGCGCGTGGTCTTTCGGCCCGTACCATTGATCGGCGGCCCGGATAAAAGCGTGTTGGCTGTGCAAGGCGCGATCGCAGCGGGAGATCAAAATAAATTCTGGGAAATGTACGATGCGCTTTTCCAAAAAAGCGATGAATGGGATTCATTATCGACCGCTGATTTTCAGTCGTGGCTGAAGAATGAAGCTTCAGCGTTGGGGCTGGACGCGGGTCAATTCGCGGCGGCGTTGAACAGCGATGAAACGATCACCAAAATGAAGTCGATGTATGAGGCGGTGCGCACACTGGGACTGCAGGCGATTCCAGTGCTCGTCCTGAATGGTGAAGCACAACCATCCTTCGCGTTGGACTATAACAGCGTCGACTCGAATGTGAGTCTGCTGGCGTTGAGCAAACGTCAGTTCAAGACCTGCCCTCCATTTTCGATTGATACAACAAAACAATACACAGCTACACTGCATACAGAAAAAGGCGATGTGGTGATCGAGCTGTTTCCTGATAAAGCGCCCATGGCTGTGAACTCATTTGTATTTTTGGCGCAGCAAGGTTGGTTTGATAACATCACGTTTCATCGCGTGATTGCAGGTTTCGTCGCGCAGACTGGCGACCCGAGCGGTACCGGCCGCGGCAATCCCGGTTATTTTTTCAAGAATGAGATCGACCCGAATCTGAAATTCGATAAGCCCGGCATGGTGGCGATGGCGAACAACGGGCCGGATACGAACGGCGCGCAGTTTTTCGTCACGTTCGCGGCCGAGCCGCAGTTAGATGGTAACTATACGATCTTCGGACAAGTGTTAAGTGGCTTGGATGTTTTGGAAAAGCTTACGCCGCGCGATACACAACAGAATCCGTCTGCACTGCCCGGCGATAAGTTGATCAGCGTGGAAGTACAAGAGAAATAATTTATTTCAAAAAACCATTTTGCTGAACGGTAGTCGAGTAGCAAGCGAAGCGAGCGTATCAAAACCACCGCTACCGTCATTTGTCCCTGCTCATATCCACTTCATTAATGATAAGATAGCTCGATGCCCATTACTTCCTCCTCCCCCATTGCCCGCGACGGCGACCTCGCTCAACTGGTCGGCTTGCGCCACAAACATTTCATCATCACCTTGCAAGCCGGGGCTGATTTCCAAACGCATCGCGGTGTGTTGCAACACAACGACCTGATCGGCCAGCCGTGGGGCTCGCAAGTCTTCAGTCATCTCGGCGCGCCGTTCTTTTTGGTGCAACCTTCACTTGCCGATGTGCTGACCGAACTTCCGCGCAATACACAAATTTTATATCCCAAAGATATCGGCTTCATTCTGGTGACGATGGGCATCGGTCCCGGTCAAACCGTGATGGAGGCGGGAACTGGTTCCGGTTCGATGACGATTGCGTTGGCGCATATTGTTGGGCCGGATGGACGCGTCTTCTCGTATGAACAAAAGCAGGATACGCAAAACCTAGCGCGCAAGAATCTGGAGCGCGTTGGCCTCGCTTCGCGCGTGGACTTCAAGCTGCGCGACATCGCCGAGGGTTTCGACGAAACGAACGTGGACGCGTTCTTCCTCGATGTGGCGAATCCGTACGATTACATTGAAAAAGTCCGCGCCGCGTTGAAGCCGGGCGGATATTTCTGCACATTGATTCCCACGTTCAATCAAGTGGAAAAGACTTTATACGCGCTGCACCGCAATCGTTTTGCGTTTATTGATACTTGCGAGATTTTGTTACGCTACTATAAATCAGAACCGTCGCGCATTCGTCCCACGGATCGCATGGTGGCGCACACCGGCTTTTTGATCTTTGCGCGCCGCATCGAACCAACAGAGGATGAGCGCGGAAAAGAATTGGCCGAAGAGGTCGGCGCTGAGCGCGCCGAGGATTAAGGAGAACTTTTTATGCGCAGAGCTTTTGGTCGTCCATTTCGCCGCGGTGCGGTTGGGGACGTCCCGCCAATGCTGCGGCGTGCCAATCAATTAATGGCCGCTGGCGATTATGCCGCCGCGACTGACGCGTACGAACAATTTGCGCGGGCGGCAGAAGCGCGTAACGGTCCGCGCGCGCCGATGATCTTTCTGCAGGCTGGGCGTGCCAGTATGCTATCGAATCAAATTCCGCGCGGAATGACGGATCTCAAGCACGGCTTGAGTCTGTTCGCACAGCGCGGCAGGTTCGGAAAAGTGTTCAATGCTGGCAATCGCATTGTCGGTGAATTGAAAGAGCACAACTTGAACAACGAAGCCGATGAAATCAACACGCATGTGCAAAGTCTTTTAACCGGAAAGACAAATTTCTCCCAACCTGTGATTCCCACCAGGCAAGCGCCATTGCCTACGCATTGTCCATCGTGCGGCGCAGCAGTACGCGCAGATGAAGTCGAATGGCTGGACGAGGTCACCGCGGAATGCGCATACTGTGGAAGTCCGGTACGCGGAGAAAACTAACCGCGAATTAAAGAACGTAAGGCTCTGTTGATTCGCGGTAAAAGATCCTCATGTCGAACTCTCTTAGCGAGCAATTTATCTTTGAACGGTTGCGCCAAGCCGCGGCTGCTCTCTCCGGCGATAGTTACGCAGAAATGGATATCGGCCCGGATACGCGCTTGAAGTGCGCGGCCGTGTTGATGCCTTTGATTTCTTTCCATGAGGAATGGCATTTGCTTTACACGCGTCGTACAGACCGCGTAGAGTCACACAAAGGGCAAGTTTCGTTTCCCGGCGGCTCGTGCGATGACGGTGAAACGACTCCTGAACAAACTGCCTTACGCGAAGCCGAGGAGGAAGTGGGGATTCGTCCGCAGGATGTGCGCGTGCTCGGGCGGCTGGGCAACATGATAACGGTCAGCAGCTTTCGGGTCACGCCGATCGTGGGCATTGTCACGCGATGGCCGTACGTTTTTAGAGTCGGGAAAGATGAAGTGGCGCGCGTTTTCACCATCCCCCTCAATTGGCTGGCTGACTCGCACAATCGTTGGGAATTTTCCCGTCAAGGCACGACAAAGACTTTGATCGCTTATCAACCTTATGACGGTGAATTGTTGTGGGGCGCGACTGCCCGCATGACGGTCGAATTCGTGACCACACTTGGATTAAATAAGAAACGGGCCGTTCTCTGAGAGAACGGCCCGTTTCGTAAAGAAGG
>DATKNJ010000144.1:0-3386 GCA_035541395.1 Anaerolineales bacterium | reverse complement strand
GCGCGCGTTGACGTAAATGAAACATTCCATTACGGCGAGTTGCTTCGCTTGCGCGGAAGTCTGCGAACGCCGCCATCCGATGAAGATTTTTCTTATCAAGATTATCTCGCGCGTGAAGGGATTCTCTCTTACATGCCCACCGGCGAGGCGACCGTATTGCCCGGCCAGCGCGGGAACTTCATCGTTGCCGCGGTGTATGCACTCAAAGAAAAATCGCTCGCCAGCATCTATCATCTTTTCCCCGATCCTGAAGCTTCGTTATTAGCAGGCATCTTGCTCGGTGTGGATAATGGCCTTACGCCTGAATTACAGGACGCCTTCAAGAACACCGGCACCGCGCACATCATCGCGATTTCGGGATTCAACATTGCCATCATCGCGGCCATCTTCGTCTCGATCTTCAGCCGCGCACTGGGCCAGCGACGCGGCGCGGTTCTCGCCATCATCGCCATCGCGTTCTATACGTTCCTCGTCGGCGCGGACGCGGCGGTAGTGCGCGCTGCACTAATGGGCGGTCTCTCTCTCTTCGCACGCCAAGTCGGACGGCGCAACTTCGGCCTCAACACGCTTGCCATTGTGGCGTTCATCATGGCGATCTTCAATCCACTTATCATTTGGGATGTGGGTTTTCAACTTTCCTTCTTTGCCACGCTCGGTTTGATCCTTTATGCCGAGCCGCTCACCGCGTGGGCTTCATCGCTCATCACGCATTTCACTTCCACTGAAACCGCGCAAAAAATCATCCCGCCGCTTTCGGATTTTGTATTGCTCACGCTGGCTGCGCAGATCACCACGCTGCCGATCATGGCCTATCAATTCCAGCGCATCTCACTCGTCTCGCTGATCGCCAACCCGTTCATCCTGCCCGTGCAACCGGCAGTGATGATTATCGGCGGGCTAGCTCTGCTGCTCAGCCTCGTTTATTTTCCGCTCGGCCAATTGGCCGCGTGGATCGCCTGGCCGTTCGTGGAATACACGATCCACATGGTGGAACTGTTCAACCAGATTCCACATGGGACGATTCTTTTGGGAAATTTCTCCATCTGGTTTGCGGTCTTGTTTTATGTTACGCTTCTTACTATGACCTTCAACTGGTCCCGCATCAAGGAGTTTTTCGCCTCGCTGACAACGCGTGTGCGCAACCTATCGCTCATCACGATTCTGACCGCGTTGTTCGCGCTGAGTCTGTTGATCTGGCGTTCGACGTTCACCGCGCCAGATGGAAAGTTGCACGTTACCTTCCTCAACGTCGGTTCGTCCAACGCGGTGTTGATTCAAACTCCCAGCGGACGCGCGGTGCTAGTCAATGGCGGACCGAGTACGTCACAACTCTCGGACGAGCTTGGTCGCCGCTTGCCGATCTTCCGCCGCAAGTTGGATTGGCTGATCATCGGCTCCACCGATGAAGACCAAATGGCCGCGCTGCCGCGTGTGCTGGATCGCTATCCGCCGGATAATGTTCTGTGGAGCGGCAACGTGCAGGCTTCGTATTCGGCGCGTCAGGTGGATGTGTGGTTGGCGGATCACAACACCTTCGTCACGCGCGCGGAAGCGGAACAAAAATTGGATTTAGGTGACGGCGCCTCCATCGAGGTGCAGTCTGTCGGTCCGCGCGGAAGCGTGCTTCTCGTCCAATGGAAAGACTTCCGCGCGCTGCTGCCCATCGGCGTGAGCGCGGACACGTTGGAGAGTCTGGAATACGGAAATGTGATCGGCCCGGTGGATGTGCTACTGCTGGCCGACTCGGGTTATGCGGCCACGAACACCGTGGACTGGGTGCAGAACCTGAATCCGAAGTTGATCGTGTTGAGCGTGGCCGCGGGCGACCCGAACGGTCTGCCCGATCAGGAGACGATGGACGCGGTGGGCGGATACAACTTGCTGCGCACGGACCGCAACGGCTGGATTTCGATCGCGACCGATGGAATCAAGATGGATGTGAACGTAGAGAGAAAGTGAAATCTATTGTGTCACTCAACTGTACTGTGCTGCAGGCACACGTGAACGCAGCGAAGAGTCTCACCCTAATGCTGGCGAGATTCTTCGTGGCGGAGACGCCACTCAGAATGACACATAACAAAGGGAGGCGATATGCGCTTATGGTCTTTACATCCGAGTTATCTTGATTCAAAAGGATTGGTGGCGTGTTGGCGCGAGGGACTGTTAGCGCGCAAAGTACTGCAAGGCAAAACCAAAGGGTATAAGCATCATCCGCAATTGGATCGCTTCAAAGCGCAAGCAGATCCATTGCTTGCGTTGGATACCTATTTATTCGGCATTTACGAAGAAGCGACGAAACGAGGCTATGAATTCAACCGGGGAAAGATCGGAAAGAAGTTTTCAACCAAGAAAATCACAGCCACAAGCGGACAGCTTGACTATGAATTGAGTCATCTCAAATCGAAATTGAAAGTGCGCGATGCCGAACGTTACAAGGAGCTCAAAAGTTTAACGTCGCCGCGGCCACATCCGATGTTTCGAGTCGTCGAAGGGGATGTAGAGGTGTGGGAGAAGGTTGGTTGATAGAGGTGCTATACTAGAAGCGGGAATTAATTTGGCACCGCCTAATCATAGTTTGGCAGCTCAATCCAAAAACAAAATGAACATAAAGAAGCAAAGTTTGTCAATCTGTCTTGTGTTGCTAAGTATCTTCGCTGCAAGCTGCGGGGCGATCCAGCAGATGACTTCTATAGGCATCTGTAAAGTAAATCGTTAGCCCTCACCTTATACCATCATGCAAAACACATTAAGCATATCTCCCGGCAAGATCATTATTATCAATGGTCCTTCGAGTTCCGGCAAAACCACCCTGGCGCTCGCTTTACAAAAGCAACTCGATATTCCATTTATTCGTTTTTCCTTTGATCTATTCTTGGATCATAAAGCCTTCCCTTCAGAGGGAATCAAAAACGGCAAGTTCTCATGGGAACAAATGAGACCTTCCGTTTTTCGAGGATTGCATCAATGCCTGCCCGCGCTTGCAACGGCTGGCAACAACATCATCTTTGACCATATCATCGAAACCAAAGCATGGTTGTATGAACTGGTTTCCCTGATATCAAAGCTGGACGTGTTTTTTGTGGGTTTGCATTGTTCGTTGCCTGAACTGGAACGCCGTGAGCTTCAGCGTGGAGATCGTCATCGCGGAGAGGCGCGTCGAGACTTGGAAACTGTTCACAGCATACCAACCTATGATTTGGAGATAGACTCTGAATCCCCTTTGGAAGAGAATGTCAATTACCTGATTCAAGCCTGGATAGAGCGCAAACGCCCCTCAGCACTGGACAAAATGATTGAAGAGATGAACATTTCGGCGCATGTATAGAGTACAAGCGATAGAGTGGTATCATGCGATCCAAAAGGCCCGTTTTATAGAAAAGGTGGAA